>CAZOXS010000057.1:0-7615 GCA_964583785.1 uncultured Victivallales bacterium | reverse complement strand
GGCTACGAACGGCAATACGCGCGTCGTGTACGCCAGAGCATGCCGGTAGGCGAACGCAAACCAAAGGGGAGAAGAAAGGGCGGATGCAAAAAGTGAAGCATGAGCTTTTTGCATCCGCCCCCTCCGCTGGAAGTTGGTGCGGTGCGCTTGCGATGCTGTGCTTTGACGGGAGAGGAGGAGCGGAACGCATCCGGGGAGTGAGGTACGAACGGACCGGCTGCGTGTAGCGGGGGAATCGAGCGGCAAAGTGCAGCATGGCAAGCAGTCCGTCCCCCACGTGCGACGGGCAGTGTTGCTGGTGTCCGGTGGAGCTATTGCGGAACCGGATGCCAGCGGCGCTGCCGGTCGCCGTGGCTAATACGCGTACGAACGGGGATACGCGTCCCCTGTAAGCCGTGGCCGGCCGGTAGGCAATCCGAACGTGGCTGGTGCGGTGCCTGCCGGTAGGCGACAGGTGAACATGGAAAAGCGTGACACAATCCGTGAGGAACGAGCGGTTTGTGTCACGCTCCTCCGACAGGCTGTTGTGGTTGGGGATGTGGATGGAGGGAGATTGGAGGGCGGGGATCTCGGGGGGCAGTTTGTCAGGCGGGGGACGGTCCTGATTCGGGCGCTTGGAGTTTACGGAAAGCTCCCGGATCAGGATGCGTTGCTGATGCTGGGGTAAAGGGGGAGCATGAGCAACGCAAGCTGCCCGCCTGGCATACTGCCGGGGTACGGGTGGCGGGGCGGGCTCGCGGTGCGGGGACCGGATGCGCAGTGAGGAGTGGAAGCATGGAGTGGCGTCACGGAGGAGGCACGACGGAGTGTCGACACGGAATGCTGGAACGACGAACGGAGTCAGCCGGGCGCCGCACGGCGTGACCGTGGGGCATGGGGTGAGCCTATTGGCGAACTCTGCTTGGGGGCGGAGGGTGGCTGGCTGACGTGAGGGACTATAGCAGCACCTGTGACAGTTTTCGCTGTGGAGGAACGGAACAGCGTAAACTGGCGCAGGTGATGCGTCCCTCGCGCCTGGCAGACGCCCGGAGCCGGGGTAAAGGGGGGCGGCCGATGGAATGTGGCTGACACTCGCCGATCAGAGCGTGATGGCAGAGGGGGACGGGGGCCATCACGATCCGGCGAGTGGCAGACGCATTCGACCGGCCGCCGGGGCACAGTCCGGTGAGCGCCGAGGATAGGTGTGCTGCACGAATGCGGTGGGGCGCAGTGAGGCGGATTCATGGAAGGGAATGCCGGGGGAGCCCCGGGGTGAAAGGGTGGGCTCTCCTGGCGTTCCCTGGAATGTGTCCGCCTCTCTGCGGAGTACACCCGCCCACGTGCGACGAGCAGTGAGGCTGGTGCCCGCTGGAGGCATCGCGGAAGCGGGTGCCAGCCTTGCTGCTGGTCGCCGTGGCTAACACACGTACGAGCTGGGGATGGAGTTGGTTGGTGCGGTGCGCTGTTGCGTATCCTGTGTGCGCGTGATCCGGTCAAATTAGTGGAGGCCGGGCAAGCCAGGGGCTGCGCGGATCAGGAAATTGAGACGGCGATGTAATCGCTGGCTCAATTTCCCCGCGCAGACACTGGCGGCCCGGCCGGAACGACGGTCGGAACGGGAATTGCGTTGCCCGTGGCCATCGGGAACAAGGGGCTGGCGCGTCGCCTGCTCCCGAGGCGCTTGCGACTCAGGGACCGCAGGCGACGTGACAGCACCGGCCGTGCTTGAGCTTGCGGGAGGGGCGTCCGCTGTAAGCCGGGATGAGCGTGGGCTGCAGGATAGCCGTTGCCCGGCGGAGGCGGCAGGCGTGGCGCGTCCCCTGCCCCGAGGCGCGATAGCGCCGAAGGGATCGCAGGGGGCGTGACACGCCGGGGCACGGGGATACGAGCCGCCGGTAGGCGGCGAAGAAGGCACCGCCGGCAGGCGGCAACGCTCCCGTATATCCACCGCCGCAGGCGGTGGGGGGAACGTCTTGGAGGGGGGCAGGGTTGCAGGGAACTCTGCAGCGTAGCGTTTTATATCCGAGGGCCGGTAGGTCCGAGGAAGGGCGGGTGCGGGGACATGCGGGGTGTGGGGAACGCGCCTGCGTAGCTGTTTTATCCGAGGGCTGGTAGGGCAGAGGGGGTTTACGTCGTGAATCAGGCTTTGGCGAGGCAGCGGCAATAGCCTGCATTTATCTTGTTAGGCAAACGATCAGGAACGGACAAGCTGTTTTGGTGCTTATCGCCGCATTGATATTCCCCCAACTCGTGGCGAGGCCCAGCTCCAGCTCGTGGCATCGTCTGGCAAACAACTACCGATCGACGTCGCTTTGGTTTTCATGTCACATATCACGACACGCCGCCCCGCTACCAGCCAGGCTGCTTGGTCACCTGAAGGTGACCACACTAACGGAAACTTCCGGAGTTCCTTCGGCCTGGCATTCAGCGCAATGGGTTCGGCGGTGGCTTTACCGGCTTCTACATCTACCACCACTAATTCGCCATTCTCCTGCCCTCGACGAAAGCGAAAATATACGAACTGTTCCGAACGTGCCGGTGACCAGACTGCAAGAGCCTTGTCGATGGTCCCGTCAATGTCAAAGCTGTCCTCGTACAGTCGCTTCTGACCATCCAGCGACTCGAGTGAGACGGATGTCTTCCATCCACTCCCTTCGTATAACATGGTCGTGATCGCCACTAACTCGCTCTTCGGCGAGAATGCCCCGTTAGCAGACCCACCTCTGCTATAACTCCTGCTCCTACTCAATGGATCCTCAAGTAGAATTCGCAGCGGCTTACCGCCGAGCTCTTGCAGTGTAACCTTCACGTTTCCTTCGCGCCCGTCGAAGATGACGGCCCACCTGCCATCGGGAGAAAGCCCAGCCAGCGCCCCTGAGTTCTCGACCATCTTTTCAGCCCTCTCCGGCCAGGCTGGGTCCACTGCAAGAATCGTCCGGTAGTTCTCCTCGAACAACAGACATGTGCCATTGCGCCAACCAAGAATCGCCCCCCATGGCTTCCATGACTGTGCCTGCAAAGTTTTTAGATCAACGACCCCGAGCCATTTTACCTTTTCCGCTTCTTCCCGAATGGGTTCCGTACCGCCGTGCGGTGCAAAATGGCGCGGGTGAACCCAGCGCTGCACGGCTAACCACCGGCCGTCCGGAGAGAAACTCCATTGCCATTGCAACTCTAGCTCGGTTTTAACCACTGGCAGCGGCAGCACTTGGTCCTGTTGCTCGCCGTCGCGCCAGGAACGAACGATCAGTTTCTTGATTTTACCGTTGGTAGCAAAGAGGAGGGTATCATGAGTCGGTGTCCATGCCGCCTGGGTTCCAAGTGCCACATCCTTGCTGGCTTGAATCTCGCCGATCGCCTCACCGTGCCGGAAAAGGATGCCCGGGACCTCGGCGACGGCAACACACGGGAAGCTCACTAAGAGCGCGCAGGCGGGTGCGAAACACAGGATGAAATTGCAACCCCGACTTTTTCTCATGGCATTCCCCTTTCAGGTCAACAGAGCAATGGCCTAACAGTACTTATTAAGCCTACTTCAGGTTTCCGTGAGGTGAGTCTCATGTTGGATGCAGGGTAGAGCTGAATATTGCGGCGGTCAAGGCGTTTATTGCTGGCGGCCAGGGGCGGTATTGCAAGCACCATGCAATGGTGCTTGGGAGAGGTTAAAAGGGAATTGCCGCGCGACTCCCCTGCCCCCGCCTGGTTGATTTCTGTGCCTTTGTTAGAGGGCGGGCACCAGGCCCGCCCTTACAAGGAGGATGAGATCATGGGACAATTTGAGGTTGGGCAGTCGGGAAATCCGGTCGGGCGGCCGAAGGGGGCTTGTGGTGGGCGTATCCAGGCGTTGGCGGCGCTGGACCGGATTCTGGGGCGAAAGAAGAATGTGACGGCGCTGGAGAAGGCGCTGGAGGTGGAGTTCGCGAAGGACCCGGTGAGGTTTTTCAGGGGCATCATCATGCCGCTGCTGCCGAAGGAATCGAAGCTGGAACTTGACCGGGATGGGGTTATCCGGTGGCAGTCGTTGCTGGGGGGTGGCGCTGGGGATGGCACTGGGGATGGCGGAGCCGGTGGGCAGTAGTGGTGTAGGGCGGAGAATAACGGATGGCAGAACTGATTGGTTTTAGCTGTTCGCTGCGCGGGCTAGTAAACATGATTCCGGCTATACCGGTTAAAAAGAATCATGACACTACCGATAAGGAAGAGCGCCCACGTTGCCGGTTCGGGTACCATTCCGAGCGTGATGCCGACCCCTGGCTGCGTCTCGTATGCCCAACTGTGGATGGTCATGTCGTATGGCGCATTGGCGTCCAGGCTTATTTCGATCCATCCGTAAAGTAGATCGGCATCTGCAAGAAACCGCACCCCCATGTAAGCATGATCGGCTCCAGCCCAGTAACCACTGCCAGATGCCATCATAATCTGACGATGATCTTCAGGGTTGTCATGCCACACATGCGGGTCAACCGGAGAATCGTCAACCAAGATTCCCGACCATTCAGGGCGGGCCGCAGGTCGGTACATTGGATCATCGTTGATGGTACAAAAAAACTCGTTCCCATCTGTGAGCGCAAACGCGTCGGTATTGGAAAACATGTGACGAATCATGAAATCATTGCTGCCATTCATGTCTAAGTCGATGTTGTACTCCTGCGACCATGCCAGCCCAATATCCAGCACCCCCGACCAGACGATTGAAGGCGATGCCCCTGCCCGATGAACAAACACAAGACAGACGCAGGCTACCAGCAAGGAAACACACAACTTTGGCATTTCTGTATCGCGACACATTATCGAGTCCTGTTGAGTCGCATGAAATGCATGGCTCCATCTACAGCATTTGTCCAGACAATGTTTGTACTGTTTGCTATCACGCCGGGGCCAACCGTTGACCAGCCTGCCGGATGAAGCATCAGGTTGGTCGACGAGAGTACATCGTAGCGTCCACCAACTACTCCCGGCCAGTGAAGCTCAATAGTTTCCCCGCTGCTGTCAACCAGACCGATATCGGTGATCCTGAATTCTGGCACGTCCCCGGGGATGTTGTCGGTGATAATCACGCTGACATCCTGCATGCCATTCGTCAGGCTGTTCTTGTGACTGATACAGACCCTGTTGGTTCCTGGAGATAATTGCAAATCAACCTGTTCGTAGTTGTTGCGGAAATCGTCGCCTGTGGTGTAGCTATTGGTTGGATTCTGCGGATCCAGTATCATAGGGAAGTTCGTGACCCCATTTGGGCGGATCACACGCAGATCAAGATCGTTGACAAGCACCAGATTTGTTCCGTCAAGAGTCCAATCATCAGAATCCGACTCACCTGCCGGATCTGTCCAGGCCATGGATACTCGGTGCCATCCCCCCGTGCCAAAGACCACATCAAACTCTATCGACTCGCCATTAAGCAGTCTAAGTTCCTTGATATTCGGCAGACTGGCATACGTCATGTTGTTGCTGACAACCTTTGCCGCCTCAAATGCGTTGACTCTTCCCCAACCAGTACGGTAGTCGGGACCAGCTATGTCACCGCCATCAGCAGTATGCATAAGCAGAGCCCGCCATGTGGAGGCGAGCATCGGTTGATTGGTGCCATACCCACGCTCATGGAGTTCCTGCAGCATGGCCAGCGTTCCCGCGACGGTGGCGGACGAAAAACTGCTCCCTTCAAGCGTTACATACTGATTGGTTCCAGTGTTGGAAGTCGTGTAGACAGGACCTCCAGGCGCAGTGACATCAGGTTTTATGCGACCGTCGTCAGTCGGCCCACAACTACTGTAGCTTGCAGGTGAGTAAAGTCCTCGTGGTGTTGCGCCTACAACTAATGCGTTTTTGGAGCAGGCCAAGGGATTGAGCGTATCGTAGCCGTCATCCACAGCTCCGTCGGCAGGATGGTAATCATTGGTATAATTACCATGATAGGCGCACCAGTGCCATTGTCCGGCGTACGTTTCTCCGTTGTCATTGCCGACAGAGATGACTGGCAGTACATAGGCAGCGGTATATGTGATGGCATCAAGGCTCGCGGGGTCGTATTCATACCGACCGAAAGAACCACTTTCGTCGGCACTGCCCGCGGCAAAAGTCCAATCATACCATACATACGTACCACCGGCTTTCGACCAACCTGATTCTACCCCATAAGTATGTGCGGCAATGTGCACAGTGGGACTCGATTGCAGTAGGTCTGAGAAGTACATAGGCTCTAAAAACACATACGAATCAACCAGTGCGTTTTCCGCCATACCATGCGCATTTGTGTCGACGCCAGCGGCACAGATTGTCCCACATACAGCAGTGGCATGCTCGCTTATCGAATCCGTTACTTTTTGGGCTATTGTTTGCTCACCAAACTCCTGATGATTGGTCGCTGAGAGATGGATGTCACGTAAGGCCACTTTGATACCGGCACCGGAGAGGTAGAAATCCATGTAGTCGAACGACCCCCATATTACGTCGGCGTCGATTTCTTCGGCCGTTTGTCGATTGTGCGAAACGGCGTATTTAGGAAACCCATTGGCACTGCAACCCGAAATTGCCGAATTCTTTAGCCTCTCTCCATCTCCCCCCGGCATTCCAAGCCGTTTTGCCGACTCAATACCGGATTGCCGCTGCGCCTGTTCCTGGGATTTCTGTTCATGCTCCAATCGGATCAACTCAACAATAATATGCTTCTTGCGCACATCGTAGCGAACCCTTTTGGTTCTGTCAGGCTCGTATACAGGCGCAAGGTCTTCAAATGCCTGCATCTCTCGTGGAGTTAGATCATCCAGTTTGCCTTCACCAAGAATCTGCACCAGTTCTTCTGCTGAGACAATTCCCTTTGCGTAGAGATCGCTCCAAGTGTCCTGTTTCTCTGGCGGAACGATAGAATTCTGAAGTGTAAAGTCTCCCGGCAGACTTCCGTGTTCGATCGCATATTGATAAGTGATCGCATCAATCATCGTCGCCTCGAACATGAGGCGGTAAAGCTCTTGTGCTGTGTCGCTCAATTCGCCTGATACTTCGGCCACCTCAAGCTCAGTAGATTCTTGTGCCATACTGTAATCGGAGGGCACAGAGAAACCAAGCAGCATTGCCGCTGCAATTGCGTACCTTTTTGTGAGTTCTGCATGCTTTTTGAATCCGATGTTTCTTCTGCGCATACAAGCCTCCATATTTGCGATTCATTAACACAATGTTACCTCTACCAGATTGACAAGCACCTAACAAGGTCTTTTTGCTCCGCCCCAACAGGTATTTTTGTGACGAAATACCGATATGACATGCCGCTCTTTCAGGCCTTACGATGGCCCTATTGATACCTATGCATTGCCAGTTGATTTTCTGCCTTTTGTAGGGCGACACGGGAGTCGCCCCTACTGGGGGTGTAATGGCTGTTACTTTGAATTATGTGCCGCTATGGAGAAAAGCTGAAATTCTGAAAGCAGAAAGCTGAAATGGTAACTCTGAATTACATACCACACAAGGCGCAGCGGGCTATTCATGAGGCGCGGGGGGCTCGGTTCCGGACTGTGTGTACGGGGCGGCGGTTTGGGAAGACGTTGTGCCTGGCGGCTGAGTTGCTGGACCGGGGTGGCTGTGAGCTTGGCGGGGATTATGGGTGGATTGCGCCGACGTATAATGTGGCTGAACGCGGGAT
>CAZOXS010000056.1:0-3970 GCA_964583785.1 uncultured Victivallales bacterium | reverse complement strand
CTTGCCCAGCCCGACGCCGCCAAGGATGATCACGTTTCCCTTCTGGGCGACGAAGCCTAGGCGGAAGAGGTCCTCGATCTGGAGTCGGTTGATCTTTGCCGGCCAGTTCCACTGGAACTCCTCGAGTGTCTTGATGACCGGTGCGTGTTCACAATGTATTTCGACGAGCATAATCCGCCGCACTTTCATGTGCGATACAACGAATATAGGGCTTCGCTCGATATCGAAACATTGAACGTTATAGCAGGCGCGATTCCGGCAAGAGTAAGAGGTCTGGTTGAGGAGTGGGCAGAGCTTCATAAGGATGAACTATTGCAAATGTGGGTGTCCAAGGAGTTCCACAGGATTACCCCTTTGGTCTGAACGGAGGCATCGAATGGAATGTGTCTATCTCGAAAACGCAGAATATGTGGGTGACTTTAAAGTTCATCTCCAATTAAATGATGGGAAATCGGGGGAAATTGACCTTAAAGATACAATATACGAGCATGACGTAGCCTCGGTACTCAGGGATCCCCGTGAATTCGCAAAATTCCATCTGGATTCCTGGCCAACGTTGGCATGGGATTGCGGCTTCGACCTAGCCCCCGAATCCTTATACGAAAAAGTGGAACATCAACAGAGAAATGCGAATCATAAAACACAGCAATAAAGTCATGGCTAATGCTATTTTCCATCAAACGGCAAATACCATAGCCGCCACCACCTGCGCCTACGGTGACCTCGCCCTGCTTCAACGCGTATGCACCTACGTCTACGATACCGTCGTCCTGCCCTACATGGCCAACACCTACGCCACCGCCACGACGATGACTGTGATTACGGGTTCTTACCAGCGAGCCACTACGACTACGACAACCACCGCACACCGCAACCGCCACAACAGTAAATCCGGCAAAAAACAAGCTTTAGGCACGTCCCGCAGCGCAAAATCTACAGCCTGTCATGCTTCAGTCCCCACCTACATCTACGACTACGACCATGCCGCACCGCCATGCGCCGTACCTACAGAATCCACACCTACGACCACCGACAGTGCCACTGTCGCATACGCGGAAACATTCGCCAATCCGCCATCTACACGCCCCTCAGGCACACCTACGGCTCATTCCGATGTGTACTATTACGGCTACAGGCATCTAAGCACGGAATTGGGCCGGTGGGTGAGTAGGGATCCGATTGGGGAACGGGGGGATGTGAATGTGTATGGGTTTGTGGGGAATGGCGCGAACTCTAGATTGGACTCTCTCGGGCTCTATTCCTTGGGTACGGAACCGTATCCTGGGTATGTAGACTGGACTGGAAAGTGTGGTGGATTTAAACACGTTATTCGCTGGACTGTTTCTCCTGATGATACGGAGGCTGAAATGCCTATGATCAGCGGGATGATTGCCCAGAAAGTTACCCACGTCGTGGAAGTATGGGACTGCGACGGAAACTTGATTATGTTGGACATAGATAGTTTCTATGAGGCATGGCGTGTCCATGGTTCATGGGTTATATCTGGGAGAGGAGGAGGAGACTCATGGGCAAGTGCACGCTATGAGACTTGCACCAAGGGGAACGCATTCATCGTTGGTGAAGCAGCCTACTACGACAGGCCGTTAGACTGGGATGATTGGGACATTTCGCCACCAGGGCATGCTGCAGGAGGTTTACCCATTGCAGATCCGACCCTTGATCTAGGAACTCCGGCATCAAACATCGTCTCGCGGCGGTTGTTGTATGCTTGGAATTGTTGCGATGGTGATATGGACACGATCTGGTCTGTACAGACGTTCTGATGGTGAATTGTTCAGCAAGTGATACACATGTTTCTGGAGCCCATGATGAGAACACTTCTTAGGATGCTGCCTATTCTTGTACTCGCCTCTGCTGCTCTTGCCTCAGACTTATTCGATAGCTCTTCAGTTCTCGACAAAAGCTTAGAGGTGTTTTTGGCTCCTGAAGGCAGGCTTACTGTTGCAGAACTTAATCTACAGATTGCAAACACGAACCTTACGATGGTTGCAAGAAAGCGTGCTATTGCTTCACTACTCGGTTGGCATCTTCCTTTAGGCAGTTCCAGTGAAGACGCGGCCCGTGTTTTCACGAATCCGCAGTGGATTCGCAACGCGACCATTATTCAATGCAAAGAGGTCATTGGTTGGTTACCTATTGATCTGTCCACTAGTAATGTCTACCAAATTCGGCCGTTTCCGAGCAGAGACCACATTTCTTTTGATATTTTTATTGGTATTTCAGGAATGAAGGATACCTCGCCACAGGAGTGCGTTGATTTTCTTGAAGGGAAGGGGCGAGGAAGTCTGGCACACATAGTTCAGTGTGTTATACATTCACGTTCAAAAAATGATTCGACATGGATTGTCATTAAACATGGTGAGACGTCTGTGACGCATGAAGGAGAACAACATAGATATCAACTGAGTCGTTGGGGACCAAGAGGTGCCGGCCAGTTACAGGGCGGAGAGGGCGCAAGGGGCAAGTCTCGCCATTCTTCAATTCAATTTCAGGAGCCCTCTGGGGTAGAGAATGGTACTGCTGCCGGTTCAAAATGATCCGTGCTTCGCTAATAAGCTACGCAGGACAAGTACACGTTCCGTGCCTGTTTTGGCTGCCTGATCTATTGACATTCCCAAACTCTCTGCTTGCCGCCGGGTGCCGGATCGACTAGGTTTTCGCCATGGGATTTTACGCAACAGAACCGGTTGAACGCCGGGGTGTCGGAAATGAAAAACGCGCGGTGAGGTTTTTTCGCGGCGTTCACCGCCGGGATTCCCTTTCCTGCCAGACCAAATCCCCTGCCAACAAGGCCTTTCATGGCGTTGTTTTACGTACCACCGCACCGGGTGTTCCACTCTACGGCTACAGGCATCTTAGCACGGAATTAGGCCGGTGGGTGAGCCGGGATCCGATTGGGGACCATGCAAGTTTTGGGGGACGAAAGGAAATTGCACGATCTGTTCGGGTTTTATATAGACGCTCGATGGCTCGTTTAATGGTGTCTCTATCAGATTATGATCAATATTCAATCAACTCTCGCCTAGATAACGTGCGTCAATCTATCGCTAATCTCAAAATGATTTCTTCAATTCGGTTTGGAGATCCAAGGCTAGCTATTGTGCTTGGTGGATTGAATTTAGATGTTTTCTGCAGTAATGATTCTGTCAACAGTTATGATGCTTATGGGTTATTGGTGTGCATTGGTGAGGTTGGAGGTTTCCGCATCTGTTTTGGCATGCCGGGAGAAGATCCACCGATAGACTACCCACCTATACCAAGTCCTGCACCTGGTGAACCAAGTGAAGGACTTGAGCCTTTTCCTCCCCCACCAGAAGGACCAACAGTGAATTTATGTGTCAGATTGCCCTTCACAGAGAACACATGTCTCTGCGTCTGGCCTAGTTGTAACGCCGAAGAGGATCATCCGCAACGTTGTGATCCGTTTCCCGAGATGCCGAATGACCCTGAGGAACCTCCTTTTAATGCACGCGTCATCTGTTTGCGGTCTTGCCCTGAAGGGGCTAATCCGCATATTCCTGCAATCCTTGAAAGCATGGGAGGGGGCCTTTGACAATCAGACGAGAATATCTGCTAACCTATTCAATGTTTTGTAGCATGATTCTGCTGTTCTTTACTGGTTGCGCTAGCTTCGAGCGACAGCGCGCAATGAATAACGCCGTTGACTCTGGGTTAATCGGAAGGCTTGACCATACGAGTGAAATATCCTCTATGACATGGTCTTGGCCGGGGAAGCCGTATAACGTTTATTCGGATATCGGAGGATTGTCCGGCAAAGTCAAGAGTGGAACTTATGCGGGACATCACATGACGTTTTTTCTAGGCAAATCAATAGAAACAGGTAAGTGGGAAGTGTTCTCTGCATTTGCATGGGAAGATGGTGCATGGAAATCTGTACCAGTAATCCTTCCAAGGAGAAACATGGCATTAGAGGCAGAGGGGCGTAGGG
>CAZOXS010000055.1:0-2654 GCA_964583785.1 uncultured Victivallales bacterium | reverse complement strand
CATCCGCATCGTCACTTGCCGACTCCGGCACCGGATTTGGAGAGGCGTCGTCAGACTCGACACCTACCGGATCACCGGCAATGCTCTGGTGCAACGCAACGAGATCCCTGAATATGGTTTCCCGCGCCTTGCGGCTGGGTGTGACGCTCATGAATAACCACCTTTAGCGGCAATTATTACAGCAATCCCCCACAAATCAAACATATTCGAGGTGTAATCAGCCTGCGGCCTGCAACACCTTCTTCTCGGCGGCAATCCAGTAGCAGAGCGGATCAGCCTTGAAGCCGTCCTTCTCCGCGATCAGGAACGCTTCCATCTCGATCTGCCGGAAACGGTTTTCCCGCGAGACCGGGGCCGGACTCGCCACCGGGTTAGCGACAGCCTTCTTGACCGTCGCGGCCTTGGCGACCGTCTTCTTCACGGTTGTCTTCGGTGTCGCGGCTGCCGTGACCACCTTTTTCTCAACCTTCTTCACCGCCGTCTTTTTCTCCGCTGTTTTCTTGACTGTAGCCATCATCAACTCCATTATTCCGTGTTAATAAACCAGCCCTCCAGAAACGGAGGAGAGCATTGCTGCCTAATCTAGATAGGAAATGTTATTCCCTGACTGGCAAAACATGAGTTAATTACTAGCATCAAGCCCGCAAGATTACAAGTTAAATGCACCACCGCGCCCCGAACCCGCGACCAAAGACAATACGAATGCCAACAGCCTTGACAAATGAACGGTTTTATCGAAAGTAAATCACCTATGAGAATTCTATGTGCCGGTTTGTTTCCCGCACTACAGCGCACCCTGATCCTTGACGCCTTCCAGACAGGCTCGGTCAATCGCGTGCGCGAGGTGCAGTTTTCGATTGGCGGTAAGGCGGTCAATTCCGCCCGTGTGCTTAAAACGCTCGGTGCGGAACCCCTGCTGTTCGGTTTTGCCGGTGGAGACACCGGACACACAACCGCTCACCTGCTGGATGCCGAGATGCTCGTGCACCGGTTTGTTCGCACAGACGCGCCGGTCCGTCTGTGCCAGACGCTGATGGTGAATGGCGCGGAGGATTTCACCGAACTGGTGGAAGAGTGCCCCGCCCTGCCACCCGCACAGTGGAGTCTGCTGGAGGCGCGGTTCGCGGACCTGATCAAGGACGATCCTCCGCAGGCGATCATCATTTCGGGGACACTCCCCGCACACGCCTCGCCGGAGACGTATGCACGGATGCTCGCAGCGGCGGACGGCACGCCTGCCCCGGTGCTGCTCGACACCTCGGGTCCCCCGCTTCGTGCCGCGCTGGTGCACCACCCGGCCCTGGTCAAAATCAATGCGGATGAACTTTTCCGGACGGTCGGGAGCCGGTGTCCAGGAACCGGAGAGGCAAAGGCCATCGAACAGGCCGCCCGCGTCCTGATCGCGGAAGGAGCCACGGCGGTCGGCATCACGCAGGGGAAACAAGCCGCCTGGCTGGTCACTGCCACCTGCACAACGTGTTTCGCGATTCCGAGCGTTGACGTGATCAGTACGCTGGGATGCGGAGATGCCGTCAATGCGGGCTTCGTCTTTGCCCTGCAACACGGGAATACCCTTCCGGACGCCTTCGCCTTCGGGCTGGCCTGCGGTGTATCCAACGCCATGCACCGCCTTCCGGGCCAGATCGATCCCGCACACATCGACAAGCTTCTCGCCGAGATCAAAACCCCGTAGACGCGCCTGCACGGATCAAGGCGCGTGCGGGGTGGTCGCGATGCCGCGGCGGGCGAGCAGTGAACCTTCGGCGACGTAGAGCTGTAGCAGTGCCAGACGGGCCTGCACGCGCGCGCGCTGCTCCTCGATCTTACTGGCGAGCAGATCACGTTGGGCCTGCGCCACCATCAGCGCGGTGCCTGTGCCGACCTGGAAGCGTTCGATCTCGGATTCAACCGTCAGTTCCTGGAAACGGCGGGTCTCGGCACTGGCCTCGATCTGCCGCTGCGCACGCTCAAGCTCGTTCAGTGCGATCAGGACGCGGTTACTGATCTGGAGGCGAAGGTTCTCGACCGCCGCCTGAGCCTGATCATGCCGGAAACGGGACTCCGCATCACGGGCGCTTTCCTCCCGTTCGCCCAGCGTCCGGCTAAGGCTGAAACCGATCTGGACATCGTAATTGTCACCGCCGATATCCGACCAGGCCTCGCCTTCATCACTCCCGTAGCCGGTCTTGGCCAGCCGCGCAAAGAAGTCAAGCCGCGGCAGCAGTCCGTCGCGAGTCATCACGGTCTCGAGCCGCCGCTGTTCCAGCCGAAGCCTGGCCTCGACCAGATCCACGCGCGAGGCTTCAGCCAATTCGATACGCATCGCCGCCGTGTCCACCGCATCTGCCTCGGGCAGCTCGGGCGGTGTCTGCGGAATCATGCTTTCGGTCACCACACCTGGCGCGATCAGGGACAGCAACTCCAGACGACTACGGACATGGGTGGCACGCGCATCGATCAGCACCTGCCGGCGGCGGGCGACTTCCGCCTGCGCCACGGCCTCCTCATTACGGGCCAACTGGCCGACCTCGATACGCTGGCGGATATCGGCAAGTTGTTTTTCCGCCACCTCAAGCGCCTGCTGCGTAATGGCGATGGATTCGCCCGCCAGCCAGAAACGCCAATAGGCACTCTCGACCTCTGCAACCACGGCC
>CAZOXS010000054.1:0-4648 GCA_964583785.1 uncultured Victivallales bacterium | reverse complement strand
ACCAGCGCATAGGCACCGGGAATCTCGAACGACGTGAGCTTTACGCGCACAGTAATCGATGGATCCTGCACGTCCTGGTAGTTGCGGCCGGCCTCGAAGTTGGAGAGCGGCGTATTGAGCTTCCAACTGTAGGGCATGATCCGGTGCGCACGGTAGATGCGCCCCTGCTTCCAAAGTTCCGAGAACACCCACCAGATGGATTCCATGAACGTCTTGTCCATCGTCTTGTAGTCATTGTCGAAATCCACCCAGCGCCCCATGCGGGTGACGGTCTTGCGCCATTCCTCCACGTAGGTGGTGACCATCGATCGGCATTGCTCATTGAACACATCCACGCCGGTCTCGACAATCGCGGGTGATCCCGCCAGCCCCAGTGCCTCCTGCGCCAATGCCTCGATCGGCAGACCATGACAGTCCCAGCCGAACCGCCGGGCGACATAATGCCCGCGCATCGTGTGATAGCGAGGTACGATATCCTTGATTGTGCCGGCCAGTAAGTGACCATAGTGCGGGAGTCCTGTCGCAAACGGAGGGCCGTCGTAAAACACGTACTCGGGTGCCCCTTCGCGTTGTTCCAAGCTCTTTTTGAAAATGTTGTCCTGCTCCCAGAAGGCAAGCACCTCGGACTCCATGGACGGAAAGTCAATCTTGTTCGAAACCGGTTTATACATACGTTCCTCTCTAGCTGTCACTGGGGGTTCGGATAAAAAATTCAACTGGCGGTGAAGGGATGGCTTTATTCATTGACGACCATCGCCTTGATAACCCCGTCCGCGTAGGCGGCAACGGTATCGAATGCCGGTCGCGCCTGTGCCAGCGGCACCCGATGGGTGATCAACGGCTTGATATCAACACGCCCTGACGCGATCATATCCAGCGCGAGTCCCACGCACTGGTTCTGGCGGCGGACGTTGTAGACCGTAAGCTCGTTACGGCGCAGCAGGTCGATGCAAAGCGAGATGCGGCTGCCTTCCGGAATACCGGTGATTACCAGTTTGCCACCGGGACGCAGCAACCGGACACCTTGATCCAACGCATCCTGCTGGCCACAGCATTCAAAGACAACCGGGAAGCCCAGCGGTTCCGCTTCCTGTAGGCGCGCCTCGAGTTCCGGATCATCCGGACTACCGGTAAAGCAGGCACCGAGCTGTCGGGCCATCTGTAGGCGTTCGGGAATCCGGTCGGTGACATAAACACGTTCGGCTCCGGCCTGGCGAGCCGCCAGCAGCGTACACAAGCCGATCGGGCCGGCACCGAGAATCGCCACCGGCGTTCCCGGCGACAGTGCTATCGACTGCGTGACGGAATAGATCGCGATAGAAAGCGGTTCGGCGACAGCGCCTTCCTCGTACGACATGCCGGACGGCAGGCGGAAGCAATTATGTGCCGGGACCACCACCTGCTCACACATGCATCCCTGTAGTTCGTCAGCGGAACTGAGAAACTGGATGTGGCGACAGGTGTTGAAACGTCCTTCAAGGCATTGGTCGCATTTACCGCAGTGCATCGCCGGCTCAATCATGACGCGATCCCCAGGCGATAACGCGGAAACGTCATCCGCAACGGCAATCACCTCGCCCGTCGCCTCGTGACCGGGAATGAAGGGGTAGACCAGCTTGCGTGCCCCGATACCGCCCTCGATGTAATTGTGCACATCCGATCCGCAGATGCCGACCGCCTTGATGCGTACCCTTACCTCGCCGGTGGCCCTGATCGCTGGCGCGGGAATCGAATTGACCTCCAGGTTCCGGATTCCCGTCAATTGTGCAGCCTGCATCGTACTCATTCCGCTGTCGGTTCCTGTTGGTAGAAAGCTTCGATCCGGGATGCCACATCCCGGTAGGAAATATCAGACTGGTAGATCTGCATAAAGTAATCAGACGCCTTTTTGGCGTCCCCCATCACTCCGGCCAGCTCGCCCAGTTCATAAAGTACTTTTTTCTTGTTCGCGTCCATGATAGGCAGATCCGCCAGGGCCGTCTCCAGCTGGCGACTGGCTATGTCGTACTGTTTTTTCGCCCGGAAACAGACGCCCATGTAATAAAGCGAAAGCACTCGGTTCTTGGCACTGCGTTGTGCCAACTGGAACTGTTGGATTGCTTCGTTGATATAGTCGTTTTCGTAGAGCATGACACCCCAATCAAAGCGCAGTTGAAGATCGTTCGGATAGCGTTCGACCTTGCTTTGTAGATCGTCAAACTTGAACTGCAATAGCTGATTCTCGAGATCAACGGCACCCTCCTCATCGCCGACCAGCCGCCGTTGCTCGATCTGGTTCTCCATATAGCGTATGCGGGCATTGCCAAGAGTCCGCTCGAGTTCGGGGTCACCTGGATTCAAGGTGACAGCTTCCTCCAGGACGGTAATGGCCGGCTCGAATTCGCGTTTTTGCAAGTACATGTTGGCAAGGCCACGGCGGTAATTGATATTGTTCGGCTCGGCCTCGATCTTCTTCAGCATGTCTGTAATCAGGGAATCCAAGCCGCTGTCGCTTTTGGCGGATTTAGCCCCCTGCTCCAGCAGGGCCGCCTCATCGCTGTCCTTGAGCATATCCCTGAACGAACCGCCCTTGTCGACGCTCTTCTCCCATCCGTCATTGGACATGCTGTCTAGCGCCATGGCGTCCTTGAGTTGCTTGAGCGCGGAGGGATCGTTCGGGCTGATCTCGCACAACCGCTCGAAACATTCGCGTGCCGAACGCATGCGCCCGGACTTCTGGTAGAGTGCACCAAGCCAGCTCAGTACCGAAACATCATCGGGATGACTGTCGCGGACCGTTTCCAGCGTCATCATGGCGGCTTCAGGCAAATCGAAGGCTGCCGCCGCTTCCGCAAACAACTTGCCGTATTTCGGGTCCTCCGGATTGTCGCGCAGCAGCTTTTCTGCCAGCATCATGGCGGCCTGGTGCTTCCCTGATTTGAGCAGGCCCATGGCGCTGAGATAGGTCGGCATCTTGACGACGGAATCAATCCCGTGAGAAAAGCTGCTGACGGTCTTCTTCCGGGCGCGCTTTACTTCTGCCGCCCGAAGGAATTTCCATGCCCGCACGAACCGCGGTGATTCCTCCAGGCACGCGGAGAGCATCTCGATGGCATAGTCGATATTCCCGCGCTCCAGCGCGGTAAACCCGCGATTGAAATAGTCGCGGGACGATTTGGATAGATTTTCAAGTGTCACTTCTTCTTGCATAGTATCTCCCCGTACTGATAAATTCACAGCTGTTTCTATCATGCCAGCGAAAGCCACGTCAAGAAATTGAACGGGAATCGCGTAATCGATCGATAAATGCCCGCATGTCCGGCGGAATCGGCGCGCTGTATTCGACTCGCTCACCACTTGAAGGGTGGATAAACGAGAGGGTCTCGGCATGCAGCATCTGACGTTCGCAGCCTCCAATCGCCTGCCATTGCCGCTTTTGACCGCTGCCGTAGACCGTGTCCCCGGCCACCGGACAGCCAATATGGGCTATCTGGACCCGGATCTGGTGCGTGCGACCGGTCTCGATCCTCAGGCGAACAAGAGCGAATCCATCAAGTACCTCGACTAGGCGATAGTTCGTTATGGCTATCTTGCCTCGTGGTGGGGTGGCACTCATTTTCTTGCGATCGGTGCGGCTCCTGCCGACCAGGGTCTCGATCCGTCCCGCCGTCGGACTCGGAGTACCAACCACAATCGCCACGTACTCCTTGTGCACACGTCGATCCTGAAACTGCGCCGCCAGGGAATCCATCGCCAATTGATTTTTCGCGACCACCATGACGCCGCTTGTGTCCCGGTCGAGCCGATGTATAATCCCGGGGCGTTGCTTCCCCCCTACCCCTTCGAGTTCCTGGCACTGGAAGAGCAAGGCGTTCACGAGCGTGCCGTCCGCATGCCCCGGGGCGGGGTGCACAACCAACCCGGGTGGCTTATTGATCACGATCAGGTCGCGATCCTCATGCAACACGTCAAGCGGGATATCTTCAGGCTGGACGTCGAGCGGGGTTGGTACCGGCAAAAGCACGCCGTACGACGCTCCAGCGAGCACACGATCACGCGGGCGCCAGTCGCGCCGTCCATCCGCCTCGACACACCCCTCGCGGATCAGTGCCTGGATGCGGGTACGCGACCACTCTGGCATCTTCTCGGCCAGCCACTGGTCCAGCCGCTCCGCCGATTCATGCGCATCAGCCGTGAACGTCAGTGTTTCGCCCGACTCAAGCATGTGGAACCCCATCCGGACGCGCGTTGTGGTGGATATACCCCAGCACCGCCAGCCCTGCCAGTAGCACAAACAGACTGACGAACTGGCCGATGGACAATTGCATCACCGCCAGCCGGTCGGCGCGGTCGCCGCGCATGAACTCCAGCGAGAACCGTCCGATCGCGTAAAGCACTAGGTAAACGCCCGTCACCATTCCGGGGCGCCCCTTACGCCGGAACAGCCAGACGACCACGCCATAGACCAGGATGTTGAATGCGGCTTCATAAAGCTGAACCGGATGCACGGGATTGCTCAAGGCCGCATTGCTATCGATCAGGCCCTCCCTGATCTGGCTATACCATGGAATCGAGTGCTGCGGGAACCGGACATGCGGCACCGCCTTTGTGCAACTGCCGAAGCAACAGCCGTTGAGAAAGCAGCCGATCCGCCCGAACGCATGCGCCA
>CAZOXS010000053.1:0-3381 GCA_964583785.1 uncultured Victivallales bacterium | reverse complement strand
TCTTGCATGCCCGGAAGCGTAGGGCATCAGGCAAGCCGAGTCCAGCAAAAACCAAACGGTTTTCCGGCTTGATGCCGTTGGTGAAAAACACTACCCTCATGCCACTGTCAGTTCCATGGTGGAGCTACCTGAGTAGTTACGGCAAAAGCAAGGGCAAGGAAGTTGATCCTTGGTATGCGGGCAAGAACTACGATGACGATACCGATAACGCGAAAGCCGTTCTGAAGGACCTGGCTACCTACTACCCGGACGCGAAAGAGTACGAAGTTGCCGGCTTCTTCTGGTGGCAGGGCGCCAAAGACCAGAACCCCAACCATGCTGCACGTTACGAGGTGCACTTGGTTGAACTCATCAAGAGTCTGCGCAAGGAATTCAATGCACCGAACGCCCCGTTTGTGGTTGCAACGTTGGGAATCAAGGACGGGAACCACGAGGGGTTCTGTAAGTGCCTCAATAGGTTATCTCGGGGTATTTCATGATTTCATGCGAATGGGGTTGCGGGCAGGCCGAACAACCGTTCGGCATTGCCGCGGTAGATCTTGTAGCGGACGTCGTCCGGCAAGTTCAACTGCTCGAAGAGTTCAAGGGTGAGTGATCCCAGCGTCCCTTCCCGAATGACCACCAGCCCTCATCCGAGCCGAACAGGATCTGGTCGGCATGACGCGTGAGGAAGGCCTCGGTGTAGCCGCGTTCACGATTGAGGACGGCCGTCATCCCCAGCCCGGAGACATCGGCGTAAAGGGTCGAATGATCCTACAGCATGCGAGATCGCAGGTGCCTTCGGGCAGATATCGCCACCAATCGGCATGGGCAATGAAGTTGACGTTGGGGAACATGACCGGCAACCCGACCTGCGCACAGGCGGCAAACAACCTTAGATTGGCGGGATCATCAAACATCCGATCCCGACCGTAATGCGCGCCAAAACCGATTGCCCAATCGGCCTTGTCCCGCGCGAGAATCGCCACCGCCTCTTCCACACTACTGACCTCCTCTGGCGCGATGAAGGAGAACCACAAGACCCTGCCCTGGTGCTTTTCCTAATTGGCCCGCCTGAACCCGCGCTCCGGCTCGGTGTTGGCCCGCGTGGGATCCAGATCGAGCGTATTTCAGGACGACCTGGATTCCCAGACGCGGGTTGCGAGGGTGTTGCCGTCGAGATCCTTGATGATGATCGAGAGCCGGGCAGCAGCGGCGTGGATCATGATGGTGGTGCCATTACCCAACAGGGGGCCTCCGCCAACGACCTGGGTGAGCGGGCAGGCTTCCGATGGATCGTCGATGCGCCATTCGTGGGTGTGACCGCTGACAATGGCATGACACCTGGCCTCATGCAGCAGCGGAAGCCAAAGGCTGGCACCATGGCCGGCATACCGGGCATATCCCTCAAGCGCAGTGCCATCATTCTCGCCTGGGCGTCCCCGCAAAGGGATGTGGGAGAAGACGACCCGGAACGGGGCTTTGGCAATATCGGGGCGGGCCAGTTGTCCGGCCAGCCACCGGGCCTGCTGGACGCGATACGGCTCAAAGGCCGCTGTGCCGGCAAAGACGGGGTGGTGATCGGGTTTATCCTCACCCGTATCGAGAGCGAGGATGGCCAGTGGCCCGATACGTCGGGCGGTATTCCACGGCAGCCTCGGGCGGAGCCCGGCCGCCAGGACCGAGCGGAGCAACCGGGCGTGGCTGCCGCGAGCATCATGGTTGCCGGCGACATACAGCAGCGGGCGCGAGGACGCCCAACCGCCGCTGGATGAATCGGAGGAACCGGGTTGCAACATCGTGGTTGCGGGGTGGTTATCCTGGCTGAAAAAGTGGCAGACATCCCCGTTCCAGACCAGCAAATCAGGATCCTCGGTCTCGATGCAGCGAACCAGGGCGGATATCGTTTCGGGATTCCCGTGGGTGTCGTTGATGATGGCCATCGAGACGGCTGATGCATCCCGATGTGGCAGCTTGAGTTGATGCACCGCCGTGGCGACCGGTGCGCCACGCTCGATCTCGTAGGCGGTGTGATAGACCAGAGGGGCGGCGACAACACGGTAGAACACGCTCTGCCCTGGAGCAATGGGCTCGTGAAGGCGGACAGGAATCATCAGGCAGCGGGCATCCGCTTCCACTAATCCCCCATGCGACGCGATAGCCGTCTGGCTTAAATCCGCAGGAGAAAATCCCCATTCAACTCGCCCCGTGCATAGCTGACCAACCTCGATGGAAACCGTGAACCCGGTTTCGGAGGCCTGCTGCACGACCGGTGGACTGGCAAAAAGGCTGGTCATTGGTCATTCCTTGTTGGCTTTTGAATACTGAATATGCTCCGGATTACATCAGTCACAACAACGCCCCCCCTTGCCGTCCGGCTGGAAGAGAAGCGAGGGTTGTTGCGCAAATCCCTTGAGGGAGACGGTTCCATCCGCAAAAAGGGAAAGCTGGCTATAGGCGTTGTTTTCCAGGCCTTGTCCCTCGACCATGGCCCGCAGGATGATGTGGGGTATGCCATGAATGATGCTGTCGCCGCCTTGGTGGCAGTGCCCCGAGATGATAGCCTTGACATTGCCACTGCGCTCCAGAACGGCGCGTACGGCATCCGCATCCTTGACGATGTGCCCATCGACCGTTCCATTCGGCCGTTTCCGGTCATCCAGGTTGGCATGGCAGAACACGAGCGCAGGCCGATCCCCGGCCGCGGCCAGATCCGCACGGAGCCATGCGAACTGCTCTGTTCCGATCCATGTATCGTCCCATTGAAAGTTGCCCTTGGAAAAAGGGGATCCATCCGAATTGATGTTGGTATCCAGCAGGATGATATGGACATCTCGACAATCAAAGGAATAATAGGAGTGCCCCAGCCGTTGCGGGATTTGAGCGAGAAACTGTTCACGAGTCAGTTCGGCCACATCATGGTTGCCTGATAATATGTGGGTTGGAACCGGGAGACCGGACAAGGTCTGCCGGATGCGGGTAAAGTGGCGGACTTCATCCTCCACGCTCGCGCAATAATCAATCGAATCGCCTAGATTGATGAGCAGATCCAGCAAGAGCGAATCGAAAGACGCGACGGCATGTTCCAATTTAGCCAAGGAATCCTGGTAATACCGGGTTCCAGCAACACCTGGCGCATAATGCAGGTCGGTAACAAGACCGATCGAGACAAGGGGTGGAGATAAGATTGGTTTCATGGCTCATGATCATAAACATAATCCTTCATAATTCAATCGATTATGATCACGATCGTAGGATATATGAGGCACTTGCAGAACCCCTCGTGGTTTCCGCTTGAAGCCGGAAACCACGAGGGGTTCTGCAAGGGAAAATGGCGGATGCTGCGCACGTGAGGGGTTTTGGCCAGCCTGATGGGCTGGAATCACCATTTTTGAGCAGGCT
>CAZOXS010000052.1:0-20443 GCA_964583785.1 uncultured Victivallales bacterium | reverse complement strand
CTTTTGAGGAGCAGTATAATGCCAAAGCCGCAGTCCGGATAAAACAAAACACCACCCTGCCGGTCATCACCGTCGGCGGCATACGCAGTCTGCGCGGGATGACCGACTGCCTGGTCCGTGACGGGATGGACGCGGTCTCCCTTTGTCGCCCGTTGATTTGCGAGCCGGATTTACCGCTCAAACTTCAAACCGGCATTGCCTTGCATTCGGCCTGCACAAACTGTAACCGTTGCACCATCTACTGTGATTCGCCGCACCCGTTGCGCTGCTACCGCAATGAAAGAGGAAATTCCGATGAGAACTATCGCTGATGAAGACATGTGCTTTGAAGACTTTGTGCCGAATGGTGGCGACAGTGACATTTTCACCAAGGTGAATGCATTGGACTGCTACGTAAAAAAGGCGAATCCGGCATATCTGGACGGTCTGGGCATGCAGATCATGGGGCCGGCCAGCGGGCGTGTCGTGATGAAGGACAACAACGGAACGGAACGCCAGGTCATCATGCTGGGCTCCAACTCATACCTGTCCTTGACCACGCACCCCCGCGTGGTGGCGGCCTGCAAGGAAGCCGCGGACAAATACGGCTATGGCATGGGGGCGGTTTCGTTGTATGCCGGAACCAGCCCCTTGCATCGTGAACTGGAGCAACTCCTCGCACAAGTCTACAAGACCGAGGATGCTATCCTATTCCCCTGCGGCTATTCGGGAAACATCGGTGTCATTTCCGCGCTATGCGGACCGGGCGACATCATCATCAACGATGCCGCCAATCATGCCTCGATTTTTGACGGCTGCATACTATCTGGATCCGACATCAGGATTTACCTTCATCGGAACATCAAGCATCTTGAGAAAATCCTCAAGGGGTTGCCACCGGAACGGAAAGGGAGGCTCATCGTCACCGACGGGGTGTTTTCCATGCACGGGGATCTGGCACCGCTCGCCGAGATCGTCAAACTGGCGAAACAATACGACTGCAGGATCATGATCGACGAGGCCCATAGCCTTGGGATCATCGGTCCCACGGGACGCGGAACCCCGGAGCATTTCGGCTGCGAAGGCCAAGTAGACATCATTTATGGCACGCTTAGCAAGGCACCGGCCGCCATCGGCGGCTATTGTGCCGGCTCGGCCGCACTGGTGCGCTATCTGCGTTACTATGCCCGCACCTATTTCTTCTCAACCAGTATCCCGGCTCCTGTCGTCGCCGGGTTGATCGAAGTCCTGAAGCTGATGCTGGAGGATCAGGCCGGACGGGCAAAATTATGGGAGAATGTGCGCTACATGCTGAAAGGCTTGAACGCACTGGGGTTTGATACGGGGAACACGGAATCCGCCGTGATTCCGCTGCTGGTTGGCGACGAGCAGAAACTGGGGTTGTTCCAGAATGATCTCAAGAACAACGGCGTGTACACCAATGTTGTCACCTATCCCGCCGTACGGCGAAAAGAATGCCGCCTGCGCCTCTGCGTCATGAATTCACTCACGCCAGAAGACATGGATGACGCGCTGGCGGTGCTTGCCAGGCTAGGGCGGAAATACGGGATCATCGCATGAAACATGTTTTCATTACCGGTGCGGCGGGATTTATCGGCGGCTATATCACCGAATGCTTTGTCAAACAGGACTGGCATGTTTTCGCCCTGGTTCACCGTACCGCGTCCCCCTCGCTTGAAAAGGTTGCACGAGACGGTGCCGTGACGATCATACACGGGGATCTGAAGGATGTTGCCGCCATCCATGCAAAGCTGACCGGAGAATTGGCCCGCCGCCACGGGGAACTTGATGCGATTATTCACTGCGGCGGACGCGCCTCGGATACCGGCTGGCACCGCGAATTCCGCAAAACCAACTACGAGGCGGTCACACATCTGGCCGATATGAGCATGGCGCTGAACGCCGGGCGGTTTGTTTTCATTTCCACAACCGATGTCTGCGGCCTGCGCGATTATCACGGCGAGCAGGAAGATGATTTACCGCTCGGCGCGCGGCCTTCCAACCCGTACCCTGAATTCAAGATCGCCGCCGAACACTATATCCGCAAAACCATGCCGTCATCCAGGTTTTCGATCATACGTCCGGCCCAGGTATGGGGAACCGGCGACAAGACGCTGACGCCGCGCATTGTTGATTTCCTGCGAGCCTCGCCGTGGATTGTTCATTTCGGAAAATGGCGTGGACGCAACCGCTGGCCGCTGGCCCATGTGCGCAACGTGGCCACGACCGCGTTCCTGGCCGCCACCACCGCGGAGGCCGCCGGGAAAACCATCAACGTTGTGGATGACGAAAGAACCACCATGGACGAGTTTTATCGCCTTCTGGCCCGAATCTATTTACCCGACAAGCACTTCAGGACGATAACGCTGCCATTCGTGGTCGGACAGGGCTTCGCATTTTGCATTTCATTGGTTTCAAATCTTCTCAACCTCAAGAGACCCTTTGCCGACCCCTCTTACTACGCGCTGTATGCCGTCAGCCACAACCTTGACTTCGGAAACCGCCGGATGCAGGCGCTTTTCAAGCAGGCCGGTTGCACCCCCTTCACACGCGAAGCCGGCATCAAGGAGGCAAAAGCACAACCGTCTGGCCGACTCGGGCTAGGATGACGAAACACCCGACAACAAAAAGGGCGCCCTTTTCAGGGCGCCCTCCGCGAATCAATTGAACCGGCGTTACTCGGCCGGCTCGAAATCCTCAACCCCCGCCCCGCAGTCCGGGCAGACCCAGTCTTCCGGCAGATCGGCAAATGCCGTTCCGGCGGCAACGCCGTTGTCCGGATCGCCGATCTCGGGATCATAGATGTAACCGCAAAGATTGCAAACGTACTTCTGCATGTTTTCCCCTTTTCTCGTTGTTGCTTGATAAAACGCCATGACTTATAGCGCAAATGCGCTCTATGTGCAAGCGCAACCTTACCAGTTCTCGGCCAGCAGCTCGAAGTGTGCCTGCGGATGGGCACAGGCCGCGCACACCTTGGGTGCCTCGTTGGCCTCGACGATGTAGCCGCAGTTGATGCAGCGCCACACGACCGGCTGGTCCTTCATGAAGACCTTGCCGCTGTCGACGCTCTCCGCCAGCGCCAGGTAACGCTTCTCATGCTGGCGCTCAGCCACGGCGATCGCCTCGAACACCTTGGCAATGTTCTCAAAACCTTCCTCCCGAGCAATCTTGGCGAAGCCCGGATACATCTCGGTCCACTCGTAGTGCTCGCCCGCCGCGCCATGGCGCAGGTTCTCGACCGTCGACCCGATCGGCCCCGCCGGGAACGTACCCGTGATTTCCAGATCGCCACCCTCCATCAGCTTGAACAGCCGCTTGGCGTGTTCGCGTTCCTGATCCGCCGTCTCCTCGAAGATATCCGCGATTTGCCGGTATCCCGCCTTATGCGCCTCGGCCGAGGCATAGGTGTAGCGGTTGCGTGCCTGCGATTCGCCCGCGAACGCGGCCATCAGATTCTTTACCGTCTTGCTGCCCTTCAGTGCCATGTGCTGCTCCTTCTGCTGTTACTGCTGTTTTCTCTGTTTCCGACATTGCCGCACAGGCAATGCACGATCCGTTTATAATGCCTCTATTTTTACCGCATTTAGCAGCGACGGTAAAGCAAACGCACGCCACCGGAATTCACGCTCTGTGAAATTCATGGAAACCCAGTGCAAAACAAAACATTTTTTACTTATCGTGTAAAAATTACCCGATTGCCTTGTGCATTTCCTACAGCGCACGAACAGGCGTTTCGCCCGCCCGCCGGGCGGCAATGCCGTCGGCGGCAGTGATGCAAGGCATTGCGAGCCATCATGCATCCAGCAGTTCGGCAATAAAACTGTCCTTGGCCTTGATCTCCTCCGGCGTAAGCCCGTCGAGTTCATGCGGGAAGACGATCCAGCGGTCAGTCTTGCGCAGATAGTAATCGGGCTGGATATCGGTCACGTTGGCACCCTCCTTGTAGTAGAGCGTGGCGATGCGGATCTGCCCGACCCGCGGCCCGAGCTGCTGCACCACCTTGCGCATGGTGCAACCGGAATCGAAAATATCATCCACCACCAGCACTTTGCTTTGCGGCGTGATATGGTCGAGCAACCGGTCGAAATGCTCAAGCGCCGGCTCGCCGCGCTCGCCGATTCCCGTATAGGAGGTCGCCTTGATGGCGGTATGGTAGGTCGCGATACCCTTGTATTGGAGGAACTCATGGATCACGATCCCGATCGGCGTCCCGCCCCGCCATAGCACGATCAGCACATCCGGCACATAGCCCGAATCATAGATCTTACGTGCCAGGGCAAAGGAGTCGCGCACCTGGTCATCCGCCCGGATAAACATTTTTTCCGCCATCACACCACCTCGCCATCAACGCACGAAAAACACCATGGTCATCGGCGGGATACCACCCTCCGTAACCTTTTCTCCACTCAACACGCGGCCATCGCTGAAACGGTAGAAGGTCGTCGGGGCATTCCATTTGGCACCGCAGATATCGAAGGCACTGCGCTTGGCGGTCACATAACCACCGTGGATGTAGCCAACCAGGATGCGCGTGCCGGATGGCAAGGCATCGACCTGTTCGCGGGTCATCTCGCGACCCTGCCGAACCCGCCCGTCCTTGAGGAAATAGATGGTTGTCGATGCCAGGGCCTCGTCGCCGGCCAATTCGCCGGCACCGCCACTTTCCGTCCCGATCTCCAGCAGCTGTTCGTCCTCATTCTCCCGCGGGGCGGAAGCGAGCACCACGCGCGTGCCGGGCGGCATTGCCTTCCAGTTGGTGACCTGGTCGCCACGCAGCTCCTTGCCATCCGGAAACACGTAGCGCGTATCCGGACTGCGGTATTGGTCGCGCGCGATGTCCCAGGCGCTGCGTCCGGGGGCAATGATCAGGGCTGCGTCACCGTCGAAATGCGCCGCCGCCCTGGTTTGCTCACGCGCACTGCCGAAAAGCACCACTGCCAGATAGGGATCCGCGTTGACAAGCCGGCCGGCCTTGACATCCGGATCAAACAGCGGCTGGTGCCTGAGGCCCAGCTTCTCGCGCAGCGACCGGTCGGCAAACTGCATGCCGCAGCGCTTGCGTCCGCGATGCGAACGCCGGTGCCAACGGTTCGGTGCCCCATAGGCCACCATCGAATGCGGGATGATGTTCTGATCCGGGATCCCGTAGAGACCTTTCAACTGCTCCAGCAGTTCGCGCAGGGCGGCAATCTGGGCCTTGGTGATGTCGCGGTTGTGATAGCCAACCACCTCGATCCCGATGGCGTAGTCATCGAGCCCCGTACGCCCCTCCCACATGCTGCGCCCGGCATGCATGGCCACGCGGCGGCGGTCGATCAGACGATAGACAGCCCCGCCGGGATCAACCATGTAATGCGCCTCGCCATAACGGTGGAGCTTCTCCAGCGCCCCCTTGGCCGGCCCCTCGGTCGTGTGCAGCAGGATATAACGCGTCTCACGGCGCGGCGCACGCTTCAGGTTCCAGGGACTGTAGTGATCCCGATACTGAAGCGCCGCCAAGGCCGTCTGTGCCACCAGCACACCGAGCAGCAACACCTGCAGCCCGCACAAGCGCATCCTGTCGATCATCCACCCCATCCAGCACCCCATACTCCGCCTACTTCACCAGCAGGCTCACCGCCGTCATTTCCGCCGGTATCGGCAAACCAAGCAAGTCGAGCACCGTCGGCGCAATATCCGAGAGCTTGCCATGCGGGAGCAACCGCCGCCCGACGGCATCCTTCGCCACGTAGATGAACTCCACGGGGTTCAGCGTGTGACTGGTCTTGACCATGCCGGTCACCCGATCCAGCATCTCTTCCGAGTTGCCGTGATCAGCCGTGATCAGCACATTCGCGTCCAGTTCCAGGCAACGGTCCACCAGCCGACCGACGCACCCGTCCACGATCTCGATCGCCTTGCGTGCCGCCTCGAAAAGCCCCGTATGCCCGACCATATCGCCATTGGCATAGTTGACCACGATAAAGGCGTACGGGTTGTCCTGCAAGCGCGCCAGAATCGCATCGGTCAGGTTATAGGCCTCCATCTCGGGATGACTGCCGAACGCGGATGCGTCAAATCGGCTGGGCACATCCACCTGGTCCTCGCCCGGATACGGCGTGGTCGACTTGCCGTTGAAGAAGCTGGTGACGTGCCGGAACTTCTGGGTCTCGGCAATGCGCAGCTGCCGCAGGCCGGCGGATGCGACGACCTCGCCGAGCAGGTTCTCCATGCCACCCTCGGCATCCATGGCCCCCATCATGTACTCGGTGAACTCGTTGAAATAGCGGGTCAGCCCCAGGAACGTGAGTGCCGGACGTACCTTGCGCGTACCCTGGTAATCATCGGCGGTGAAGGCCAGCGCGAGCTGGATCGCCCGGTCCTGCCGGTAATTGGTGTGCAGCACGCAATCGCCGTCGCGCATGCCCTCGTACCCCTCCATGCGGTAGGGCAGAATGTACTCATCGACCATCGGCTCGCCGTCGGGCGTCTTATCGTTGGCATACGATTCCTCAACCGCCTGCCGGATGGTCGACGCCACGCGACCCTCGCCGCTGACCAGGCAGTGATAGGCGATGTCCGTCAGGCGCCAGTTCTGCGAGCGGTCCATCGCATAATAGCGGCCCATCGCGGTGCCGATCGAGCACCCGCCGACTTCCGCCATCACCTGCTCGAGCTTGGCGATATACTCGAGCGAACTGCGCGGTGGCGTGTCGCGCCCGTCAAGGAACGGGTGGATCACGATCGCGCCCTCCGGATACTCGCGGCGTGCCCGGCGCATGATCTTGAACAGATGCTCCTGATGCGCATGGACCCCCTCGTCCTGAAGCAGGCCAAGCAGGTGCAGGCGGCTGCCATTGGCCTTCCAGTTGGTCACCAGCGCCTTCCACTTGGCCGCCTCAAACAGCTTGCCGGTACGCAGCCCGTCGTCGATCCGCTTGAGTTCCTGGATCACGATCCGCCCCGCCCCGATGTTCAGATGGCCAACCTCACTCGACCCCTGGTAGCCGTCCGGCAGCCCGACCGGCTCGCCGGAACAATCCAGCGGAGTCCATGGATACTGCGCCTTGTAACGATCAATATTCGGCGTCGCCGCCGCCATGACCGCATTGCCCCTCGCCTCCTCGTTGATCCCCCACCCATCACGTATGATCAATACAACCGGTCTCATCCGTTCCTCCCTTTCTGCTCGTTCAATGTATTCACGGACCCGCTGATAGCGAATCCCGATGTTGACTTGTCCGCCTATTGAACCCGAACCCGGTCAAATGAGCAAGAATATTGCACCTATCGATTTCAAGCCCCCTGATTTTTTCAAAAAAATAATGACAACGGCAACCATATGTGTAATCTTTACACATCAAGCAAAGGAAGGAGCATTTCATGGCTATGATAAAGACTAAAGACGGTAAGATGACAGGGCGACTCAAACTCTCGACATCCGAACGGTTCGGGGCGCGCCTGCGCCTGTGGCGGCGTGCCGAAGGGCTACCGCTCAAACGGGTGGCCCATGACCTGGATGTGTCGGTATCGGTGGTCAGCCAGTGGGAGCGCGGACTGCGCTTCCCGTCGGTCAAGAACCTCGACAGCATTGCGCAGTACATGGACATTCCGGTGTGCAGCCTGCTTTACGAGGGACAAAGCGACTGCCCTCACAAGAAACGCGACTAGACACAAAAACACCCGCTGGAGAAATCCGGCGGGTGTTTCTTGCCTGTCGTCAACGCAAGCCGGATCAGACGTCAGTAGGCTCAACTGGTCTCTGTTGGCGTTTACGCTTCATCTCGCCAGCCCCATCTCCCGAGCGTTTGCGTTTCATCTCCTCGCCGCGTTCCTTGCCCCGCTTGCCATCGCGATCATGTTTCATTTCCGGACGTGAAGCCTGCAGGGCACCCAGGATATCTGCTTTCGTTAAATCCTCCTTACCCGCCAGCGCATCCAGATTGGCAAGCAGTTCAGCATACTGCGCCTCCGCCTTGGCCTTGCGCTCCTCCATATTCTTGACCATCTGCTTCAGCATTTCCTCGCGCTTGGCGGTATCCATTTCGCTGCCTTCGAGCCGCTCACCGACCTTGGCGAGCTTTTCCTCCATCATTTCCTGATGAAACGCGGCGCGCTCCGCATGCTGGCTGACACAGTGCTCACGCACCATGGTCAGCGCCTTCTGCGCATCCTCCTCGGCGCGAACCGCTTCCATGAGTTGCTTGCGAGCCTGACGGTTTTTCTCCATGCGCTCCCGCATCTGCGCGCGCATCTTCTCCCGTTCCGCCCCACCCTGCCTATCGGTGCCCGTCAACGGGATCCCGCGTCCGATTTCAGAATCCGTTGCCTCGCCTGCCCCTTTTCCCTTACCCTTGCCCCCCCCCTCTGCAAGCACCACCTGCCCGACCAGCAACCCCGCCGCCAGTACGCCCATCGTCCCGATCCTGATTCCTGTCTTCATGCTTATCGCTCCTGTTTCCGCGTTTCTGTCGCGCTCCCTGCGCGAACCTATGACACGAAGAACGCGTCACCGGTGCGCATTATTGCAACCGCACGTGAATTTCCTTAATCATCAACTAACTCAACCAGGGCGCGATCCACATCCAGGGCTACCGATTGCCCGATCATCTCGACATTCAGGCGTACCTGCGTCTTTCCACGCACAGTCGCCAGCACCCCCTCAATACCCGCAAACGGCCCGGTTTTAACCCGTACACGCCGTCCTTCACGAAAGGCAGCGTCGGCCTCCAGACACGGATCCGCCTCAAGAGCCATCCGGATCTGCTCAAGATCACGCAGCAGCCCCGCTTCATCGTCAGGCAGCAGAACGCGGATCAGGTGATTCGTCCGCTGTAGGTGAACACGCTGATCGGGACCGAACGCGGCAAACAGGTAGCCGCTGAAAAGCGGCTTAAAGACGGTGACCTTGCGACGCTGGTAGATCTTGGTTTCCTCGCGCAGCGGCAGGTAATGCTCGATCCCGTTCGTCAGACAGACTTGCGCCACTTTTTTTTCCGTGCGCGGCCTCAGATGTAAAACATGCCAGTTCATGGGCGCGCATCCTAATCTAACGCCATACTGATGACAAGCGTAACCCGCCTTGGCATTTCAACTGGACAAAATGCGCCACCACACTAAACTACAGGGCATGTTTAAACGATTGTCACTGATCATGCTTGTCGGCGGGCTTGGCCTGAGGTCCAGTGCCTCCCCGCTCCACCAGGCGGTACGGGCGCGCGACATCGTCACGCTCGAAGAGTTGCTCGAGTCGCATGTCGGCCGCGCACTCAACGCCACGATCGGCAACGGGGTTACACCCCTGCATCTGGCGGCGGCGACCGACCAGGCCGATATCGCGGCCCTGTTGATCGCGCGCGGGGCCGACGTCAACGCGACCAACAGCCTTGCATTCACCCCGTTGCACTGGGCGGCAAGCCGTGACGGCGTCGCGACGATGCGCCTCCTCATCGAGGCCGGTGCCGACGTCAACGCCAAGGCCCGCAACGACATCACCCCCTTGCATTGGGCGGCCACCAAAAACGCAGCGACGGCCGTCACATTCCTGATCGAGACGGGTGCCGACATTACCGCCACCACCGCCATGGGCTATACCCCCCTGCATCTGGCAGTCAAGCACAATCCCTACTGCGAGGCCGCCGTCCTGCTCGCCCAGGCGCGCGCCCGTCAGGAAGATGAAGCCGGCATCCTGCCATCATCCGCCACCGCTCCCAAGCCCGCCGCCACAGCCGTTGCGTCGCCCGGCGACGCGCTGCCGGAAGCCCCCGAGCCGGCGATCGAGCCCGTCACCCCCGGCATGTTCCTGAGCGTCCCGATCGGCCTGGGCGATGTCATCAGCTTTGTCTGGATGCCGGAAACCGGCATCTGGTTCGGCAAGCACGAGATCAGCAACGACCGCTACCGGCGCTTCGACCCGCTGCACTCCAGCCGGCGCATCGAGGGCATCACCCTCGACGACCCCGATCAGCCCGCCGTCTATGTCAGTTGGCATGACGCCATGGCCTATTGCGACTGGCTCACGGCGAACTTCGCCGACCGCATCCCGGCGGGCTACACGTTCCGGCTGCCGACCGAAGCCGAATGGATGCTTGCCGCCGGTGCCGGCACGATTCGCTCCTACCCCTGGGGCAACGATTGGCTGCCGACCTATGGTAATTTTTCCGACCAGGCCGCCCGGAAAGCGTTTTCCCAATGGCGCGGCATCGAAGGCTACAACGACGGTTATACGGCCACGGCCCCCGTCGAGGCCGCCGGCATGAACGAACTGGGCATTTTCGGACTGGCCGGCAACGTCTGGGAATGGACCATCGACTGGGTTGACGACGTCAAGCAGGAGTACAAGATCCGCAAGGGCGGTTGCTGGGACTTCGACGGACAGGACAGCCTGCGCATCGACGCCCGCGGCTTCGATCGTCCGGACGCCCGCTACGACACGATCGGGTTCCGCATCGTCGTCGCGCCGCCAAGGAATTAACACCATGCTCACGATCACGATCAATGGCGACACGCCAACCACGACTCCCGAGGGCACCCGCGTGCTGAATCTGGCTCCCACGCAGCCAGCTGGCAGCCTGCCCTGGGTGGCGGCCCTGGTCAACAACGACCTGGTCTCGCTCACCTACCCGTTGGGTGTCAACAGCGACATCCGCTTCATCACCGCCGCCAACCCGCACGGCTGGCGCGTCTACCGCTGGTCGGTCTGCTACCTTCTGGCCAAGGCCGTAAAGGATGTGGCCCCGCAGGCGGCCTTCTCGATCGAACACGCCATCGGTCCCGGCCTCTACTGCACGTTCAACGGTGGCGAAGAACTGAATCCGCAAAGGCTGGCGCAGATCAGACAGCGCATGCAGGAGCTGATCGTCCGGAACCTGCCGATCGAACGGCGTAAGGTCGCCTTCCTCGATGCCGTGCAGATCTTCGAGCAGAACGGACTTGAGGAGAAACTGCACCTGCTACAGTATCGCAACCCGCCCCGCGTCGTCATCCACTGGTGCGACGGCTTCTGTGACCTGGCCCACGGCCCGCTGACACCCTCGACCGGCATCCTGGGGCATTTCGACCTGATCCCCTACCCGCCCGGCTTCATCATCCAGCTCCCGACCGTCGAAGCACCGGCCGCTGTACCCCCTTTCCAGGACCAGCCCCACCTGTTCCAGATCTTCCGCGAGCACAAGCACTGGGGACGCATCCTCGGCGTCACCACCGCCGGCCGGCTCAACCGCATCACCTATGCGGGCGAAGTCGAACGGTTCATCCATACCGCCGAGGCCCTGCACGAGAAAAAGCTCGGCCGGATCGCGGACCAGATCACCGAGCGCCAGTCGCCCATCCGGATCGTGCTGATCGCCGGGCCGTCATCGGCCGGCAAGACCACTTTCGCCAAACGCCTCTCCACCCACCTGCGCGTGAACGGGCTGAAGCCGGTTACCATCGCCACGGACGACTACTTCGTCGGCGAGAGTCTGAACCCGCTCGGCGAGGATGGCAAGCCCGACTACGAGCACATCGAGGCAGTCGACATCGAGGCGTTCAACCGCGACCTGCGTGATCTCATCGAGGGCCACCCTGTACCGATCCGGCGGTTCAACTTCGAAAAACGCGCCCCGCAGATTTCCAAGGAGGTCCTGACGCTGGCCGACGACGAGATCCTGATCATCGAGGGCATCCATGGGCTCAACCCCCGCCTGACCGCCATGATCCCCGCCTCGCGGAAATTCCGCATCTACGTCAATGCCCTCACGCAGCTCAACGTCGACAGCCACAACCGCATCTCCACCACCGACAACCGGCTGATCCGCCGTATGGTTCGTGACCATCAGTTCCGCGGCCACAGCCCGCTGCGCACGCTCGCGATGTGGCCGATGGTCCGCCGCGGCGAGGAACGCTGGATCTTCCCGTTCCAGCAGGAAGCCGATGCCACCTTCAACTCCGCGCTTGATTACGAGCTGGCCGTGCTCAAACCCTTCGTCGAGCAGCTGCTGATGCAGGTCAAGCCCGACCAGCCCGAATACGCCGAATCACGTCGGCTCTCCGAATTCCTGCTCAACTTCATCCCCGTCCAGGAGGATCTCGTCCCCCGCAACTCCATCCTGCGTGAATACATCGGCGGCAGCATGCTGCACTACTGACCGCGCCAGCGCCACTGCCGGTTCAAAACCCCGCCTCGAGCATGTAACACGCACGTACAACAATTCGGGCCAATTCCTGCCGGGATGCATAACACCACATTATCGCCAGAATCAGGACTATGTCCCGCAGTAAGCCAAACAGCCTCGTGTAGACTAAACGACGCCGATACATTCGTTTGTACGCAGCCCGGTTCATTGCAATTACGTCGATGACGGTCATATCTACCCAACCTCATTATGGGCTTGCGCCCTAGTTAAATTATCACTGGCTAGCAGACTGTATGGCAGTAAGCGTGCCAACCGCTCGAAAAGCAGAAAAGAGACGATTTACCCGCCTTTGATTCGCAGAACTGAAAAAAGAAAACCTCAAAAGGAAGCTAATTCGCTCTCAATTGTGATAACGCACCGTCCGGCTAGCCGTCGACAGTAACCAGTGCATTTTTTGCAGCCGTTACAGATCAGGCGAGCCTGTTACATGCAGATCTTTTTTCGGATGGCAGAGGCACTTGCAGAACCCCTCGTGGTTTCCGGCTTCAAGCGGAAACCACGAGGGGTTCTGCAAGGGAAAATGGCGGATGCTGCGCACGTGAGGGGTTTTGGACAGCCTGATGGGCTGGAATCACCATTTTTGAGCAGGCTACGCCCTTTGCGGTGTTCAGAACTGGGGCTTTTGATGCAGCCGTGGCTGGTCGGTGGTTATACGAGCATTCTGAGCATCTGCTCGGCGGCGATCACCAGCAGAAATGACAAGGGACAGACATGGAAGGAATGGTTGCTTGAGCATCACGACGGGCTGGAAACCTGACCGGTCCAGAGCGGCTGCCGCTTTGCCCCTCCGCCTCTTCCAGCATAGAGATTCCCCACCAAGACAACCCTCTTGATCTTAAGCATATCTTAAGGTTACTATCGGATCATGCGAACAACCTCAAGCAAGGATTGGTGTAAGTGAATATTCTGATTGTAGAGGACTCGATGACGCTCCGCGAGACGCTACATGACGGCCTCTCCAAGCTGGGGTACGGCGTGGATACCGTTGGCGATGGCAAGGAGGGACTGGACTATGCCCGGTGCAAGGAATACGACGTGATCGTCCTTGACCTGATGCTGCCGGGATTGGATGGCCTTTCCGTTCTGCGACAGTTGAGAACTGCCGGTAAGAAAACACACGTCCTGATCCTGTCCGCCAAGGATCAGGTTGCGGATCGTGTGCGCGGCCTTCAGCTTGGCGCGGACGACTACATGATCAAGCCTTTTGCCTTCGACGAACTGTGCGCACGAATCGCCACTTTAATCAGAAGGCGATACGACTCGAGAGATCCCCTGATTGTACTCGGCGACCTAACTCTCAATACAGCCATACGGGAAGCGAGGTGCGGAAGGTCTGCGGTTCAGTTGACGCCCGGCGAGTACGCCATACTTGAGTACCTGGCTCTCAACAGGGGCCGGACGATCAGTGCCGAGCAGCTTCTCGACATATCCCACAACAGCGATGCAACGCCAAGTGAGAATGTTGTGCAAGTCATGGTGTGCAACTTGCGCAAGAAGCTTGGCGATGCAGGGCAAGCGACTATTGTCCGAACCCGGCGTGGTTACGGCTACTATATTGAATAGTTTACAACATTATGAAATCCATCAGGCAATATCTTTTCGCTCACATCGTATGCGTATCATCAGTGATTCTTGTCGCTGGTGGCGTTCTGCTGGGCCTAACCCTGCGTCATCTTGACATGATCGAATTTAATGAGGCATTGGAAGCCAAGGCACGAACACTGGCGACACTCGTGCTACGCGAAGGACGCGCCATCGAGATTGGCTTTGCCGGTGAATTCATGCCCGAATTCGAATCAACTGAGCACACGGAGTATTTTCAATTCCGCCTTGCGGACGGCTCACTCATCGAACGGTCTGACATGCTGGGTGAACGCGACCTTCCGTTCCTGCTGGAAATCAAGGGGTTGCCGATCTTCGGCAACCTACGGCTTCCTGACGGTCATCACGGACGGTTCGTGCAGATTGCATTTCCGCCGCGGACAGGCGCAGTGGAGAAGTGCGAGAGCCGGTTTCAGATTCCAGAAACTGAAGATCCGCATCTATCCCTTGTCGTGCTAACGCTTGCACGCAGCCGGGAAGCTCTGGATGCCCTGCTTCTCAATGTCTACCTCACGATTTCCGCGACAATCATAATTTTAGTTGGATTCATTGCTCTTGCAGTTCAAAAGGCGCTACGAACGGGATTCCGCCCCCTTGCACACTTGAACGAACAGATTGCTTGTCTTCGCCATGACAACCTGGAGCAGCGAATCCATCTCCCGGATGCGCCCTCCGAGATCGCGATGCTTCCCCGAACCGTCAATTCTCTGCTTGGTGATCTACAGGACGCATTCATACGCGAACGGCGTTTTGTCAGTGATGTTGCCCACGAACTGCGGACGCCCGTGGCTGAGTTTCGCGCGGCATGCGAGGTTGGATCCAAGTGGTCCGATGACCCCGACCTGGTAAGGCGGCGATTTGAAAATCTTCAGCAATCTGCCGTCAACATGGAGCGGCTGCTCACCGGGCTTCTCGACCTTAGTCGGCTCGACAGCGGCAGCGTTCAGGCGCAGACTGAAAGCGTCGCGGTCGCGGCGTTGCTTGATTCCTGCTGGATGCGTGTACGCGCGGAAGAACCGGAAATCGGCATCAGGCTGGAGAACCGGATTGCCCCGGATCTTGAAATTCAAACGGATGTGGTCAAGCTGGAGATGATCATGTCTAATCTACTCAGCAATGCCACCAGTTACAGCGTGCCCGGATCGCTGGTGACATGCACAAGCGAGACGCTGGCTGACGGCAGGTGCGATCTGCTCATCAGCAACCATGTCCGCGACCTTGTACAGGCGGACATGCAGCACATTCACGAACGGTTCTGGCGCAAGGATGCCGCCAGAACGGGGGGGCGGCATGCCGGGCTCGGAATGTCCATCGTGAAATCGCAGGCAGATGTACTCGGTATCCGGATAGCAACGAGCCTGTCGCCAGACCGCATCTTCACCGCACGCCTTGATTTTCCCCCCACCTCCCTTGTAAGACCAAAGTGAGAACGCTTAAGAATTATATACAGACGGGCTTTATTGCCACCTTCCTGATCACCGTTGGCGTCTTCACGTTCGTCCTCTCCATCGGTGGTTTATTCAAGCTTACGGATTTAGTAACGCGCGGCGTGGCACCGGGACCGATCGTGCTGGTCTTTCTCAGTGGTATTCCATCGGCCTTGTCATTCGCTATTCCTGTAAGCTGCATTACCAGCTCTCTGTTGCTGTTCCACCGACTTTCCGCTGACAACGAAATCACCGCCATGCGCGCCTGCGGAATCAGTTTAAGGCAGGTCACGGGATGGCTGCTGCCGATCGCGCTGCTGCTGACGATTATCTGCGTCTATATCCAAAGTGAACTGGAGCCGCAAACGCAGCAGCTTCGCCGCACAGCCATGAATCAGCTTAACGCAACCACCCTGTCAGATCTTATTGACGAGGGGCAAACGATGCAGTTGATGACCGGAGTGAGTCTTTACGTGGACCGGAAGCGGGGCAAGGTGCTGGAAAACATCCGTATCTTTGATGCACGGGAAGCGGGAAGAATGCGCACCATCCAAGCGAAACGCGGCTTCATCACGACTTCAGATGGTTCCAATGATCTGCTCTTATTGATTGAGGATGTCATGATCGACCCCTTTTCGTTTGACCGCCCCGGTGTTGCTTACTGCGGTAAGTGGCGGCTGCCGCTGACAGGTGCACGGCGCACCGCCGTCTACCAGAAACGCGACATTGACAGGACCCTGCCAGCGCTTTACCTGCGAGGCAAACGCTTAATGCAGGAGGCTGACGCCGCTATTCGTGACGCCGAGCCCGTGCCAGTAACAGAAGATCGCCTGGCCGCACACACTCGCATGCGGGAAGACGCCATGAGAACGCTGGTGACCTTCCATCGCCGACTCGTCCTGGCGGTATCGCCCGTCTGTTTTATGCTTTTCGGGATTCCAATGGGCATTCGACCGCACCGACGGGATACCTCAAAAGGAATCGGACTGAGCCTGCTCGTTGTTTTCGTCTTCTTTATGTCCAGCACGCTTTCACGACAGTTGGCCGGATACCCTGACTTGCATCCGGATCTGCTGACCTGGATTCCTACGATCCTGCTGCTGCTCATCGATGTCTTTCTGATCTGGCACCTCGATTGACCGACGTGTACCGCCGCCGATTGGCAATACTCATTATTGTCCACGGGAATTCAAAAAGGAGCCACCACGCATGCCAAAGATGAGCCGACATCACATCTTTCCAACCGACGACTCGAAGACCGGGCCTCGGGCCGCACGGACGAATTAAACGACGATACCGACTGGGGCGCATGGATGGGTTTGTGCGTTATGCTCTGATCGTGCTGCCCCGATCTCTTGTGGCTTAAGCGAATCTTAAGAAAACGATGCTAGCGTACATCGCGTGCAAATCAATACAGCATACATTCTCGCGAAAACAAGACCGTTCGGCTTATCCACGAAATCATGGCTAAGAGGCAGGGAATCCCTTCTCGTCATCCTTCTAGCTGCCGTGGTCTTGTTCGGGTGGCTCGGCAGTCGTGGACTTGGAGAGCCTGACGAAGGCCGATTTGCTGAAATATCGCGAGAGATGGCACTTCAAACCAATTGGCTGATTCCCCATCTTAACGGTGTCCCCCATTTTCAGAAACCACCCCTGACTTATTGGATTTCCGCTGTGTGGATCCGGCTTTTCGGTGCGAACGAATGGGCCGTGCGGCTTACGCCTGCACTGGCGGCCTTCGGAACATTCCTCTGCACCATGTTCATTGCCGGGGTGCTCTACGGCAGGTCCTGCCGTTGGAGGGCTGGATTGGTACTGCTGGCTTCAATGGGCTTTTTCGTAATTGCGCGACTTATCACAACTGATATGCTGCTGACGTTCTGTATAACGGCGGCAATAGCCGGCCTGATCGGGCGCACGTACCGCAAGCATTGGTTATGGCTATTGGCATTCTACGGCGGCATGGGATTAGGATTCCTTGCCAAAGGTCCGCTTGGCTTTGTCATTCCGGCGGCCACGGCACTTGCCCTGCAGATGGAACAGAGACGACATGGTGAACCTGTTGTACGGCTGTACTGGGTCATGGGGTTGCCTGTCGCTTTGCTGATTGGCTTCTCCTGGTACTTGGCCCTGGTCTACTATGACCGATCGCTCTTTGAATACTTCTTCCGTTATGAGTTTATCGACCGGATCGCCAGCAACACCCACAATCGCGCGAAGCCGTTCTGGTTCTATCCCGCTGTGCTAGCATTATTTATGTTACCGTGGAGCGGATTTGTGGTAATCATGATTCGCGATTTATGGCAGCGGCGGCGGGTGCTTGACGCATCAAGGCTGTGGTTGTTTGGTGGCTGGTTGCTTTTCCCTTTTATTCTCCTCTCCCTGATCGTTTCCAAATTGTCGACATACATGCTGCCCTTGATGCCGCCATTAGCCATTGTTGTCGCCCGATGGTTTGAACATCCCTTCACAGGCAAGCGATGGCGGAAGCCTGCTCAAATCAGCACCCTGGCGGTCGTCTTACTCCTCCTGCTCATTCCCGCAATCGGACTGAGCCCACGCATACATCTGCCCATACGGGAAGATATACCGCTGTTTTTCGGGGCATCTATGATTCTTGCCATGACGGCACTCTTGCTGACCGTTCGCGCCATTTCCCGCGGGGTGACCTCGGAACGATTCATGTTTCTGATGGCTGCTATCTGGGCGTGCATATTGCTCATGTTCGCATCCCAGGCCGAGAAGCTCATGACCGGAGGGAACCGCCCCGTGCGCGAACTGACAGAGCAGCTATTGAAGCTGGATCCAGACGGCCAACGGCCTGTGCTGATCTATGAAGCGCGTGCGCAAGGCGTGGAATTCTATCTGCGGCGACCCGTCTACCGAGCATATTCAAAATCCGATGTTGTTCTCCCTCTAAAAGGAGATCTGCAGGAAAGGATTTACCGCGATGCAGAAGAAACCTTGAACGTCTTTTCCAACATCCAATCCTATATAATTGCCAAGAGCAAGCGCTTCCAGACCGCTCCCGAACTGTCCGATTGGCACGTATTGGCGAGCAATGGGCCGTGGATTCTGCTTGCATCTCCAGCCCTGGAACTGCCCCCGCCAATAATTTCCAACGAGTTGTAAGTTCTCAGCACAGCATTCAAGTAATCTTAATTTTCATGTGTGACTCTACTCGCATGCAAATGAACAATAGTAGTTTAACAGCAGAACAAGCGGCGGATTCAACTGGCAAGTGGGAGATTCCGCCTGGCGTTTCCCCCGATTATTCGGTCGTCGTCCCTTTCTTCAACGAGGCAGACGCTGCCCCAGTGCTACTGGCCGAGATTCTCAGCGTCATGCACACCCTGCCGGGGATTCCCGAATGTATCTGTATCGATGACGGAAGCTCGGATTCAACAGCATCAATCCTGCAACAGTGGGCCGAGAAGCACGGTTCGATCTTTCGCGTGATCCGGCTGCCTGTCAACAGGGGGCAGGCGGCGGCACTCCTGCACGGACTCCTCGCCGCACGGGGTGATGCCGTAGTTACCATGGATGGCGACTGCCAGAACGATCCCGCCGATATCCCCTTGCTTCTCCGGGAACTGGAACATGCGGATCTCGTTTGCGGAATTCGGGCGCAACGACATGACAACACGTTGCGCCGGGTGATGTCGCGTATTGCCAACATGGTGCGAGGGCGTTTGCTCGGCGACGGCATGCGTGACAGTGGCTGCGCTTTGAAAGCCATGCGCCGGGAAGTGATCCGGTCCCTGGTTCCCATCCGAACGCTCTACTCCTTTATTCCGGCCATGGCGGTAGCGGCCGGGTTCCGGGTGCGCGAGGTGCCGGTCAATCATCGTGCCCGCAGCGGCGGCACTTCCAACTATGGTTTCCTGAAATTCGCAATCATGCCACTGGTCGATATGCTGGGGCTTCTTTGGTACAGGAAACGCTGCATTCTGAGGCAGCAGGATTGTCTTGGCGCAATCCAACCCACTGGCGGCAAATCACGATGACGAAAGGGCACACACGCATATTTTCTCAACTACCACTTCACGTTTGGCTGTACCTCCGCGCACGGCACGGCGGCCGCGAAATACTATGCCGTACTTGGCATAGACCTCTTGCTGAATGCGCTGCTGATGCCGTTGTTTGTCCATTAACTGGAGTGGAACCCTTGGGGGGCGCAAGTGTTGACGACGACGCTTGGCCTGCTGTGGAATTTTACCGGCAGTCATCTATGGGCCTTCCGCTCTTCCCCTTGCGGAAAACATGGAAAGATCGCCATGCGTATGCCGAAAAGCATTACCCTCCCCTTATCTGGTTATCCTTATGGCAATTGTGATGTTGTGTGGTTGGATCTATGTGATGCGATGCATCGTGAACAAAAAACAAAAGAAGGGTAAGTGTTATGAGTAGCCGTATACATGCTTTTGCAGTCTTGTCGTTGTGTGCAAGTGTCTCCGTGACTTCCGTACTCGGATCCGAGGCGATAAGCCATCGGCTAACGGGCGGGGTAGAAATCGATACAGCCATGGCCGATGTTGATACCGGGACTGGTGTCTACTTGGCCTACGAGATTGATCTCCCAGAGCCGATATCACTTATGCTGGATTGCAGTTACATCCGGGGGGACTTCAACGTACCCTCGGGTGCCGGCACCTACACCTCGCTGGGGATCGGCGCGTACTTAATACTCAAGCATAAGGTGGGCGAGTGGACGCCATACGTCGGGTGTGGTGGTGCCGACCACTTCAATCATTTCGATAACGTCAAATACGATAACAAGTTGAGTATGGTTTGGTTAGCCGGTTCGCGGTTGAATCTAGGCGAACGTCTCGGTCTGGATGCGAGTCTGCGCTATCGAATGTTGCGGGTCAACGCGGATGATACAACGGTAAAGCCCAATCCGCTTGATATGGACTCGCTGGTTATCAGGGTTGGATTAGTCTACGAGCTCTAATGCCTCTCCTTTTCCAAGAATGCGGGCCACACGCACGTCGATACCTCCGGATTATCACCCCTATAGCTCGACGGCAACGCCATGCGCCATCGGTTTGGATGCTGAAACAGACAGGCGAACCGCCCACTGGGGTGGGCGAAAATGAGGGGGGTAACTTTTTTTGGAGGCTCTTGCAAAACCCCTCGCTGTGCCCGCTTGAAGCCGGGCACAGCGAGGGGTTTTGCATAGTATTTCTCGGAGCTCTGAACCCATGGACCGTCTGGCATGTCCTGCGCTCGTGTTTCCTGCAAATGGCCATGGCG
>CAZOXS010000051.1:0-14379 GCA_964583785.1 uncultured Victivallales bacterium | reverse complement strand
CAGAAGGCGGTGATCCCGGTGCTGCTTGAAGGCCGCCGCAACATGGTCGCGCTGGCCCAGACCGGCACGGGCAAGACAGCGGCATTCGGCATCCCGGTGCTGCAACAGGTGGACACCAACCGCAACGAGATCCAGACGGTCATCCTCTGCCCCACCCGCGAGCTCTGCCTGCAGGTCTGCCGCGATCTCAAGTCGTTCGCGAAGCATTCCAAGGCGGTTCGCACGGCGGCCATCTATGGCGGGGCCTCCATCGAAACCCAGCTTCGCGCCCTGCGCAACGGCGTCCACATCATCGTCGCGACCCCTGGACGCCTGCATGACATGCTGCGACGCAAGGGCGCGGATCTCTCCCTTGCCACATGTGTCGTGCTCGACGAGGCCGACGAGATGCTGAGCATGGGCTTTGAAGAGGATCTTAACGCGATCATGGCCGCCATTCCGGATGGCGTTCAGAAACTGCTGTTTTCCGCGACGATGCCGCGCCAGGTTGAACGGTTGCGCGGGGCCTACATGAAGGACGCGCTCGAGATCACCATCGGCAGCCGCAACGCCGGGGCCGAGAATGTCGCGCATGAATGCTACATGATCCATGAGAAGGACCGTTATCTCGCCCTCAAGCGTATCGTCGATTCAACGCCCCAGATCTACGGGCTGATCTTTTGCCGCACACGGGTGGAGACGCAGGAGACCGCCGCCAACCTGATGAAGGATGGCTACAGCGCCGATGCGCTGCATGGCGACCTCACCCAGGTCCAGCGCGACCGCGTCATGGCCGCCTTTCGCGATCGCACGATCCGCATGCTCGTGGCTACGGATGTGGCCGCCCGCGGCATCGACGTCACGGATCTGACCCATGTCATCAACTACCAGCTTCCCGACGACCTCGAAAGTTACACGCACCGCAGTGGACGCACGGGACGCGCCGGCAAGTCCGGCATCTCGGTCGTTCTGATCAACATGCGCGAAAAATGGAAGATCAAGCACATCGAGCAGCGCCTCGGCAAACACTTTGCCTATAAACCGGTGCCATCGGGCCGTGCCGTCTGCGAGGCGCAGCTGCTGCAGTTCATGGAGCGTGCCAAGGCGGTCAAGGTCAACGAGCCCCAGCTCGCGCCTTTCATGCCGGCTATCGCCGAGACGCTTGAGGGGCTGTCGCGCGAGCAATTGATCAAGCATTTCGCCTCACTTGAACTGAACCGATTCCTGGAATACTATCGTGACACCCCCGATATAAGCGCGCCCGTTGAACAGCGCCCCCAGGGACGATCAGGTCGTAGCGACGACAGAAGCTTCAACGACCGCCGGTCGCCGCCGACCGGTGGGCGTTTCGCCAAACCGTTCCATCGCAACCCGATAGCCCACCGGACATCCGGCGAGAGCCCCCGACGTCCCCTGTTCCGCAAGTTCACGGGGCCCGCAGCCCGCCCCAGCGGCGCTCCAGCGCCAGCAACCGCGCCGCACCCCCATATAAAGAAGGTTGCCCCCCCCCGCTCCGAAAGCCATTCCGGCACGTCTCCAAAGCCTGCACATTCTCAAAAAGCGGTGCCTGCAAGTGCAGTCAAGAAGGGGTCGGCACCGCACAAGCGCCTCAAAACCGGGGCAGCACCGGATCAGACGCCAGCCTGGGTGAAGAAAATGAAACTGGAATCCGGGAAGTAAGTCATGAAGCCAACCGTGCAAATCGCCGCGACGACAGCCCCCGATGGCACCGACATTACGCTCTACGAACATGACGGAGATTATTCGATCTATGCCGGTCGCCAGCAGCTCATGTGCTCGCGTCAACACGAATCCGAATTCGAACTCGCCCGTCTTGGGTGCGAGCGTATCGCCAGTCACCGTGAACCGACCCTTTTGATCGGCGGGCTGGGCATGGGCTATACCCTGCGAAAGGCGCTGGACCTGTTGCCCCCGAAGGCCACAGTCGTGGTGGCGGAACTGCTGCCGGATATCATCCGCTGGAATCGAGATATCATCGGGCATCTCTGCGAGCACCCGCTGCATGACCCGCGTGTTGTGCTACAAGCTGCCGATGTCATGGAGGTGATGCGCCAATCAACGGTGACATTCGATGCGATCCTGCTGGATGTCGACAACGGTCCGCAGGCATTCACCACCGGGTCGAACAGCGGGATTTACAAGTCGGCCGGCATCAAGGCCTGCATGCGTGCGATGCACACAAAAGGCTGCCTCGCCATCTGGTCTGCCAGCAGCGACAAGCGCTTCGAAAACCTGCTGCAGAAGCTCGGACTGAATGTGCGCGCCTACCCGGCGGCGGCGAGCACATCATCCAAGCGTTTCTCCCGCTGCATCTGGGTGGCCTCCCGCGACCCGCGTTCCTTGCCTGAACCCCGTGTCCGCGCGGCGGTCGACAAGGTCTCGTAGGATCAGGGCGGCATAGATCAGCAATGCGTACCAAAGCACCATGCCGACAAGCGAGATGCTCGCACCCTCAGTATGAGCGTAGGGCACGGCTTCCAGCCAACGCATCCCACCGATCAACAATCGTACAAATACCGCATTGGCGCTGTTGAATATACCAGCCAGCCAAAGGCCGATGCCTGCGCCGGCGACCAATGAAAGGCAGCCGGTCACGATGATCAGGAATGCCAGTGGCACGACAATCAGGTTCGCGACCAGCGCGATTGGCGAAAACCGCCCGAAAAAGAAAAGCGAAAGCGTGTCCGACGTCAGCCCGGCGGCCACCGAGACCGTCGCGAGACGACCGAGCCAAAGCGCAAGCGGCCGCCACCATGGCGGCGTCTCGTCAGTCAATTCCGGTACCGCCAGCGGGTCTGGCCGCAGCCAGTGCAGCAGCATCGCATCCAGAACCGGAACAATCGTCAGGATTCCCGTCACCGCCGCAAAGGAGAGAATACAGCCGATATCGAATAACTGGGCTGGCTGCCACGCTAGAATGCCGATCGCCGCCAGCGCCATCGCGGAAACCACGTCCGGACGGCGTCGCAACGCGGGCGCAAGCAGGTAGGCGCTCGTCATCACGCCAGCGCGTATGGCACTGGCGTGACTACCGGTCGTGATGGCATAAAGCAGGATCAGCGGTGCCAACGCAAACACCCAGCCGGTTCTCGGCACACCACACAATCCGATCGCAAAAACCAGTACGGAACAAAGAATAGCGACATGCAGGCCGCTGATCGCGAAAATGTGCATGGTCCCCGTGCTGGCGAACGCGCGCTTGATTGCCGGGTCCAGACGGGCACGATACCCCAACAGCAAGGCCTGGACCACACCGGTCACATCGTCCATGCCATCAACCCCATGCGCAAGGATCGACGAAGCTCCTCGCCGCACCTGCTGCGAGAAAGCTGACAGCGTCCATCCGGCTTGCGGGTGACGCTGCGCCTCACGCAGTCCGCCCCGGAACCGCCATTGCACCCGGCCCTTCCATACATGCCGATAAAGCGTACCGGTCAACGTCCAGCGTTCGCCATAGACCGGTGGTGGTTTCGGCGTCCCGTGGAGCGTGACACTCAATGCCTCCTGTACACGATTGGTCACCCCATCCAGGATTACTCTATCGGCCTGCAGTCCGAAGGGAGTCCGATTGGGAATCTCGTTGCCTGCCACTTCGGCCACATCCCGATTGACGGTTCCACTCACGGTACAATCCGACCAGCGTGACACGGTCACCCCCAGTGCATCATCCAGGCCGCGCCAGGCAACCGGGCGAATGGCCACGAGATATCCCAGCAGGCCGGTCATGACGAATACACCAACGGCAACCAACCGGTCCCGGCCGCGCCAGTGCAGCAAGAGCGCAATCAGCCAGCAAATGGCAAGTCCGCCAAGCGCCACCGGCGATCCACCCGGCACGGACGGGCTCGCCAGCCCGCCCCCTACCCCGGCGGCGAACACCAGCCCCAGACCTACGGCGGGACGCCGCATACACGCCACCCTCCTGCTAGAAACGCTCCAGCACCGCCGCTGCGGTTTCCGCCGTCATGCTATCATTCATGGGCGTGATCAGGGCAACGCTCATCCGCTCAGGCAGGAAACACGCGCCCGCCAGTGCCCGGATATCTTCCGCCGAGACCTGCTGGATGGCGGCAATCGTCTCAGCCGGATCGATGAACCGGCCATACGAGAGGATGTTGTCGCCGATCCACATCATCTGGTGCGAGGTGCTCTCAAGCCCGAGCCGCAACTGCCCGACCATGTAATCCTTGGCCCGCCGCAACTCCCCTGCCCCGACCGGACTGGTACGCAGCCGGTCCATCTCCCGCAGCACCAGATCCAGTGCCTTGGCACTGCGCCGCCGGTCGAGACCGGCGGAAATCTGAAGCATACCGGTCTCCTCGAAATGTTGGGTTCCCGAGTGAATCGAATAGGCCAGCCCGTGCTTCTCGCGCACGACCTGGAAAAGCCTTGAACTCATATTCTCGCCCAGGATCGTGTTTAACACGCGCAACGCATGACGCTGCTCATCGTGCCGCCCGAACAGTCGGATACCCAGGGCCAGATGCGTCTGCTCGATCTCGCGGGCCAATCCCCTGCCGCGTACCTGGCACCCGGCATTGTCGAAGCGGACGGTCCGCGGCTTTTTGCCCTTCGGTATCGCCGCAAAATACGAGGCGACCATGTCGACACAGCAAGCATGCTCAACCGCCCCGGCAAAGGCGACCACCATAGCAGGTGGCACATATTTCTCCGCCTTGTAGGCACGGATATCCGCTGCCGTCATCCCGCCGACGGACGCCTCGGTCCCAATGATCGCCCGGCCGATCGGATGCGCCGGCCAGACGCCCTCCTCGAGCAGTTCCTGCACGTAGTGATGCGGCTGGTCGCGATACATCAGCATCTCTTCCAGGATCACCTGGCGTTCCTTCTCAACATCCGCTTCCGTGCATTTCGCATTCAGCACCATGTCCGCGAGCACATCGAACGAGGGCTCCAACCGGTCGAACCCCGCCCGGGCGTAGTAGCAGGTGCTTTCCTGCTGCGTGAAGGCATTCAGATAGCCGCCGCGCCCCTCAACCGCCTGCGAGATTGCCAGTGCGCTGCGCTTCGGGGTCCCCTTGAAAAGCAAATGCTCGAGAAAATGACTCGCGCCCCCTTGCGCCTTGGTCTCATGGCGCGACCCCGCCCCGAGCCAGATTCCCATGGCTACGCTCTGCACGTGCGCGAGGGCCGAACTGATGACCCGGACCCCGTTCGGCAGGGTGGTTAACTGTACATCGGTAAACATTTTTCTCCTTACCTAAATAACTTCAGCTCATTTTTACTCTATGCGCAGCAGAGATTAGGGCGAAAGATTAGGCGGAAAGATTAGGAGAACCAAGGACCAACCTTAATCTTTTGCCCTAATCGTTCGCCTTAATCCCTCCCGACTTCATCCAACGCTACCCACAGTTAATACAAATCTGTTTTGCCCACCCCAGTGGGTGGCGGGCTTGCCTATCACTCACGCTTCCATCATCATCGCCGCCAGCGTGGTGGTTCCCTCGTAGAGGGCCTTGCCGACGATCGCACCGAAAAGGTTGGCACAAGCAAGTGCCTTCAATTGCCGGACGTCATCCGGGGTGGTCACGCCGCCGGAGGCAATCACGCGGCACCCGACCGCCTGACAGATTTCCGCCATCGCCGGCACATTCGTCCCGGTCATCATGCCGTCGGTGGCCGTATCGGTCACGATCAACAGCCACACGCCCAGCAAGTCCGCCTTGCGCGCCAGGTCGACTGCACGCATGGTGGTCGTTTCCACCCAGCCCTTGACCTGCACAAATCCGTCGCGGGCGTCGATCCCGACCGCCAGCCGCTCGCCAAACCGGCGCACGCTCTCCGTCAGGGAATCCGGATCCGCGAATGCCCGCGTTCCGATAATCGCACAGGCCGCCCCGGCATCGAGCACCCGCTGAACATCCGCATCGCTGCGCATGCCCCCACCAACCTCAACAGGAATCTGCAACGCCGCCACGATCCGTTCAATCTGCCGCACATGCACGGGATGCCCCTCAAAGGCCCCATCAAGATCGACCACATGCAGCCGCTCGGCACCTTCGTCCTGCCAGCGCAGCGCCATGGTCACCGGATCATCGGCATACACCGCCACCGCATCCGCGCGTCCCTGCTGCAAACGGACACACTTTCCATCCTTCAGATCAATCGCCGGTAAAATAATCATAAATTCCCTTTGTTTTCCGAGCCCACGCATGACTCCTTCTATTTGAACCACATAATGCCCCCGAAAACAAGAACGGCTTTATTGGCAACAACAAGACCACAAGCAGGCCTCACCCCCCCCTGATCGGCAAATCGGGATCAGGATGCTCCGGCTACGTTCTCGCGTGACCGAAGCTGCCAGTTTCGATGCACCCAGCCAATCAAAACCGCGATGCAACCCGGTCGGCAATGTTTTCGCCATCCATGGCCGAGGAGGTGATGCCGCCGGCATAGCCAGCCCCCTCGCCGCAGGGGTAGAGGCCATGGACAGCAGGATGCTCACCGGTTTCGGGATCGCGCGGGATGCGCACGGGCGAGGATGAGCGTGACTCAACGGCCACCACAACCGCCTCGTTGGTCAGATAGCCGCGCAGGTTGCGGTCAAACAGCCGGAACCCTTCGCGCAACCGTCCCGCCAGTATCGGCGGAAACCACTCGTGCAAAGCGGAGGAAACCACCCCGGGCAGATACGAGCAGGGCGGCAAATCAGCCGACAGCCGCCCAGCCACGAAATCGGCCAACCGCTGTGCAGGTGCCATCTGTCCACAGCCCCCATTCTGCCGGAACGCCTCGCATTCGAGCGCCTGCTGGAATCGCAGCCCGGCCAGCGGTCCGTCTCCGTAGACCGCCGGTATGTCCTCCGGTCGGATCTCGACGACAATCCCCGCGTTGGCATAGGGTGAGTTACGCCGCGCCGTTGACATGCCGTTGACCACGATTTCCCCTTCCCCGCTGGCCGCCGGCACAATGTTTCCACCCGGGCACATGCAGAAGGAATACACGCCCCGCCCGTCCACTTGCGCCTTGAGCGCGTAGGTCGCTGCCGGCAACCAGTCGCCCCGCGTCGGGCAATGATACTGGGCACGATCGACCAGTGCCTGCGGATGCTCCGCGCGTACGCCCATGGCAAAGCCCTTGGCCTCCAGCGCGATTCCCTGCCGGTCAAGCAGGGCATAGACATCGCGGGCGGAATGGCCCGTCGCCAGGATCAGGGCCGCCGCCTCGAAGGACTCCCCGCCCGCGGTCCGGCATCCGCGCACGCGCGGCCCATCGAGCAGCAGTTCCGTCAGCTTCTGCCCGAAATGCACCTCGCCGCCGTAGGTGATAATGGTACGGCGGATGTTCTCGATCACACGCGGCAGGCGGTCGGATCCGATATGCGGGTGCGCCTCGTAGAGGATGTTCCCGTAGGCCCCGTGATGATGGAAGAGCTGCAGGATGCGCCCGATGTCGCCCTTTTTCTTCGAGCGGGTGTAGAGTTTGCCGTCGGAAAAGGTGCCGGCCCCCCCCTCGCCGAAGCAGTAGTTCGAATCGGCATCAAGTCCGTGGTTACGGCAAAGCGTGGCGATATCCACCTTGCGGGCGTGTACGTCGCGTCCGCGCTCTAGCACGATCGGCTTGAGCCCCGCCGCAATCAGCCGCAGCGCCGCAAACAGTCCTGCCGGGCCTGCCCCGACAACCAGCACCGGTGTGCGTCCGGCAACCGGCTGCCAGCCGAAATCCGGCACAGGGTCGGGCGGCGGCGGCGCTCCCCGCCAGACCTCGACAAGCAGATTGACTTTCGGCAGCCCCTTGCGCGCATCGATCGACTGGCGCAGGATTCGCAGTCGCGTGATTTCGTCAACCCCGAATCGGAGACGACCGGCCACCTGGCGTGCCAGCAGTTCCGGCCGCGCCGCCTGCTCCGGTGTCACCACGATTTCCAATTCCGTCATCATATCATTTGCCCGTCCCTTTGGGGTGAACGAGAACGGCGACGAGATTGAGGAACGATTTAGGAAGCATTTACTCGTAATCCGCTCTCGTCGCCGTTTACCGATCCCCTCTCCGATTTTCGACCACAAGTCAGTAGGTCGTGGCGCCCTCGCCCGACCGCCGAGCATCAGTCGCTCGGCAGCCAACGGCCCTTTGCTCGGTTGAACAGGCAAGGAGCCTGTCCTACGTTGCGTTTTCCCCCACCCCCGCTCTTGAAATCATACCCGCAACATGGTATAGCTGACGGTCGTTTCACACATCAGGGAGGACCCGTGCATCTCAAATCGCTGGAAATGGTCGGCTTTAAAAGCTTTGCTGACAAGACAAAACTGGTTTTCGAACCGGGGATGACCGCGATTGTCGGCCCCAACGGTTGCGGCAAGAGCAATGTTTCCGACGCGATTCGCTGGGTTCTCGGGGAGCAGAGTGCCAAGGCCCTGCGCGGGGCCAAGATGGAGGATTGCATCTTCAACGGCACGCAGAGCCGCAAGCCGCTGGGCATGGCCGAGGTCAACATCACCTTCACCAACTGCGAGAATGTCCTGCCGACCGAATACCACGAGGTGACTATCACCCGTCGTGTGTTCCGCTCCGGCGAGGGGCAGTACTTCATCAACAAGACGCCTTGTCGACTGAAGGATGTCCAGCGCCTCTTCATGGATACCGGCGTCGGCACCTCGTCCTACTCGTTCATGGCCCAGGGACGCATCGACCAGATTCTCAGCGCCCGCCCGGAGGATCGCCGCGCCATTTTCGAGGAGGCCAGCGGCATCACCAAGTACAAGAGCGACAAGCGCGAGGCCCTGCGCAAGCTCGAGCACACCGAGGCCAACCTGCTGCGGCTGGCGGATGTGATCCGCGAGGTCAAGCGCCAGATCGGCTCGTTGCAACGCCAGGCCGGCAAGGCCCAGCGCTACAAGTCGCTGCGCGAGGAGATGCGCACGCTTGACCTGTTTGCCGCCCAGTCGCGCCTCAAGGACTTCGAGAAGGCCCGACAGGGCCGCGAAACCGAACTCAACAGCCTGACCGAGCAGATCCGTACCGCGCACGAGGAGGTGCAGGCCGCCGACGAGCAGAACATCGAGCGGCGCGAGACCATCCTGAACATGGAGCGCGAGATTGCCACCGTCATGGAGACCGGGGGCCACGCCCAGAGCAAGCTTGACCGCACCCAGGACATGATCCGCATCAACACCCAACGGATTGAGGAATACCGCAGCCTGTCCGAGCGCGACACGCGCGAGCTGGATGAGCTCAAGCGCCAGCTTGAAGACCGCACGGTGATGCTGGCCGACCTGGAGGAGAAGCTCGCGGCCATGAAGGTGCAGCGCGAGGAGGCGAAGCTGGCGCTGGACGAATGCAGCGCCGCCTACGACAGTCATCGACGCCAGATCGATACCGCCCGCCATCGCGTTCAGCAGTTGCGGGACGAGTCGATCAACATGGAATCCCAGGCTTCGCGCCTGCACAACCAGCTCATGCAGATCGAAACCCAGGAACGCACGACCCTGATTCAGCGCGAGCGGCTCACCGCCGAGAAGCAGCAGATCGGCACCTCCGCCGAGGATTACCGCAAACGCTCCGAATCCCTCAAACAGTCACTGGAGATGCTCCAGGAGGGCGTCGAGGAAGTCGCCGAGCGCGGTCGCGAGATCGATCGCCGCCGCCAGGATACCCAGGCTTCCATCCGCGAGGTACAGCAGCAGCGCGCCGCGTTACAGTCGGCCGTCGCCGCCCGCCAGGCGACTCTGGATCTGCTGAGCGATGCCGACGAGGTGCAGGGCGATTTTCCCGGTGGCAGCCGGATGCTGTTGGACCCGGCCAATCCCCTGCAGGCGGATGCCGCGGCACTCAAGGGGGCATTGGCGCAGTATATCACGGCCCCGGAAGCCTGCACCCGTGCACTGGAAACCGCGCTGCGCGCCATTCTCGACACCCTGGTGGTTGAGAACACCCAGGCCGCGCGCGACCTAATCGCCCGTGTCGCCGCCGCCCAGAAAGGTTCCGCCCGGCTGGTGGCCCTGCCCGATCCTGACAGTGCCGTCGCCACGCCCGCCATTCCCGACGGGTTGAGCACTCTGGCCTCGCACCTGACCACCGCGAACGACGCCATGCGCGGCCTGGTCGAGCGTCTGCTCGGGACCACCCTGCTGGTTGATCGCCTGGACGACATACCCACCCCGCTACCCACCGGATTCTCGGTAGTAACCACCGACGGCATTCTGGTGCGCGAGAACGGCGTGCATGAATTCTGGATGAGCGAACCCGGCGCCACCAATCCACTGCGCCGCAAGCACGCCATCGATACGGCCCGCCAGGAAATCAGCCGTCTGCAGCAGGAAATTGCCGGTTGCGAGGAACGCCTCCAGGAGCTGCACGCCATGGCGGAGATGCTCGAAAGCCAGGCGGCCGACAGTCGTCACGATCAGGACGCACGCCGCCGCGAACTCGCCCAGAAGGAAGGCGAGGCGCAGATGATCGCGCGCGAGGCGAAATCCACTGAACAACGCCTGGAAACGGTCACATGGGAACTCGACGAACTCAACCGCAAGGGCGGCACCTGGGACGAGCAGAAGCAAACCCTTTCCGTGCAGCAGGCCGAGACGCGTCGGCGGCGCGAGGCCGCCTCGGTGGAGATCTCGGAACAAAACCAGGAACTACAGAAGCTCGAAGCCCGCCACAGCGAACTTCAGGTGCAGATGACCGACCGGCGCGTGAGCTTTGCCGGCACCGACCACCGTGTCGAGCAGTACGCCGCCCAGCACGAGGCCGTCACCTCCCGTCTCGCCGAGATCCAGGGGGCCCTGCGCGGACGCTCGGAAGGAATCCGCAACTACGCCGCCAGCATCGATCAACTGACCCAGACCGTGCAGATCGCCACGGACCAGCTCGGCGAACTGGAATCCGCCGTCATCACCAACAAGGAACGCGCCGAGGCGCTGCGCCGCGCCCGCGCCGCCGAATCCGAACAGCTTGCCGAACTCGAGCGCATGCTCAATACCGCCCGCCTCCAGCTCGAACAGCAGCAGGAACTCAAATCGAAGGTCGAGATCCAGCTCACGGAAGTGCGTATGCGCCGCCAGAACCTGTACGAGCGCGTCACCGCCGACTATAACCTCTCGCTGCATGAGGTCATGGATGCCTCCGAGCCCGAGTGGGACGAGAACGGCTGCCCGTGTATCGAGGAGATCGAGACCCGCGTCGCCGAACTGCGCACCAAGCTCGAGGCGATGGGACCGGTCAACCTCGTGGCGATCGAGGAGTACCAGGAGCACGAGGAACGCTACACCTTCCTCTCGCAGCAGGAAGCCGACCTACAGAGCGCCAAGAAGCAACTGACCGAGATGATCCAGACCATCAACATCACCACGTCAGAAATGTTCCGCGCGACCTTCGAGAAGGCCAATACCAACTTCGAGCGCATGTTCGCGCACCTTTTCAACGGCGGCTCGGCCAAGCTGGTGCTGGTCAACGAGGAGGACGTGCTCGATTGCGGAATCGAGATCATCGCCCGCCCCCCCGGCAAGCGGCTGCAGAATATCTCGCTGCTGTCGGGTGGCGAACGCACGCTGACCGCCGTGGCCCTGCTCTTTGCCATCTACGAGATCAAGCCCAGTCCGTTCTGCATGCTTGACGAGCTCGATGCGCCGCTGGACGAGACCAATATCGGGCGTTTCACTGACGTGCTTAAGCAATTCATCCAGCAGTCGCAATTCGTGGTTATTACCCATAACCGCAAGACCATTGCCGCCAGCGACGTGATCTACGGGGTCACTATGCCCGAGCGCGGCGTTTCCCGCATTATGTCGATGAAGTTCCGCGAAGCGCAGGGCGGCATCCTGACGGCCGATGACGGCGTCGACCAGAAGCTGGACGAGGTGGTTCAATGAGCAACACCCCCGGCCTTGACGATCTTCTCGCAACCGCCATCGCGGCCGCCACCGCCGGCGGCAACCATGCCATGGCCAACCGCCACCGCCGCAGCGAGGTCGTGCAGACCTACGCGCACGATATCAAGCTCGTGCTGGATGTCGAATGCCAGCGCGTGGTCGAGACGCTGATCGCCGCACGGTACCCCGGACACACATTCCTGGGCGAGGAGGATCAAACGGAACTGAACGGTAAACGGCTCGGTGCCGATCGTGTCGCACCGGGGGCGGCAACGCTCCAGTGGATCGTCGACCCCATCGATGGCACGGTCAACTTCGCCAGCGGACTGCCCGTCTGGTGCTGCTCGGTGGCCGTGCGCCGTGCCGAGACCGTACTCGCGGGCGCAGTCTATGCCCCGATGCTGAACGCGCTCTATGCCGCTACGATCGAAAGTCCCGCCACCTGCAACGGCCAGCCAATCCGAGTCTCCGACCGCCACACACTGGAGGAAAGCGTCATCATGACGGGCATGGATAAGAACCTGATGCCGGGCATTCCGCCGCTGGCCTGCTTCGAGCGGATTGTCACCCACTGTCGCAAGGCACGCATTGCCGGCTCTGCTGCCGTGGATCTGTGCTGGGTCGCGCAAGGCGCGGCCGACGGCTATTTCGAGGGCAGCATCTACCTCTGGGATGTTGCCGCTGCCGGACTGATCGCCCGCCAGGCGGGAGCCACAACGGAAGTCCTGGCCACCCGCGCGGAACCCTACCAGATGAGTTTCATCGCCACCAACGGCCACATCCACGCCCCGCTCAAGGCCATTCTGCCATTTGGCTATTGAATGGAATCGGTCTATTTCCAAAGAAAACTCACCCAGCGGCCATCCGGCTCGAGGTCGATCAGCAGGTAATCCCCGCAAGCAGATTGGCGCAACACGGGGTTCCGGTCCTCAGCCCGAACCTTCGCGTGACGTCCATCCCGGCCATCGAGGGCGATCTTGATCGTCAACGGAATCGGCGGTAGACGGGAAAAATCCCTATCCGCAGGCAGGCTCAGCCGGAAATCAAAAACATCGGGCGAAATGTTACGCAGGGTAATATCAACGGCATTGCGTTTACGCACATAACTGAATACCCGGCTGTAGGTGTCCGTCCAGATACGGTCGCTGTGCTCCGCCAGGTAACGCGCCAGACCATCCAGAATAGCAGGGTCGACAGGGCCCCAAGTGCGCTCCCCTACACCATGCAACATGCAGTAAAACCAATCGTTGTTTTCAACCGCCTGCTCAAGATGCCGGATGCCATCTTCAACCGTGAACCTTGGGCCACCCCAGACACGGCAATCGGCCCGATCGAAAACATACACCTCCTGGACCTTCTTCTTAATGAAATCGTTGAAGTCGCTTTCGGGATAGGCGAAGGCCACCGGGCGCACCCCGAGTTTCTCCTCAATCATATCCGCACTGCCGGTAATCTCATTCTGCACGCGCTGCGGGTCAGGTACCTTCGTCAGCAGCGGGTGCGTCAGGCTGTGACTGCCTGCCTCATGCCCGTTGGCAACCGCCCGGCGCCAATCGTCCCAGCTCGAACCGCCTTCCGGATGGATATTACTGATCAACAGGAAGAACGTCCCCTTCAGACCGTGACGATCCAGAATGGGGATCGCGCTCTCCACATGACTGCGGAGCGCATCATCAAAGGTCAGACTGACCGCCGCCTCGCAATCATCCTTGAAACGAGCAACCATTACATCCGGCGGCAAAGCCATGGTTACCCCTTGAAAAACAAATACCACCGCCATACTGAACCCGATGATAACCCTTTTAAACAACGCCAATCTCCTACATTCGAGGCTCTTACAAAACCCCTCGCCCTTGTTTCCTATAGGCAGTACCATGTCGCCGCCAAACACGATGCGCGGGATATTAGCTCGGATGCCTGTGATTGCCAACCATTATTTTAAACTATATGTAGCTATTGTATTATTATAGAGGCACTTGCAGAACCCCTCGTGGTTCCCGCTTGAAGCCGGGAACCACGAGGGTTCTGCAAGGAAAAATGGCGGATTCTGTGGGAGTGACGGTTTTGGCACCGTCTGATGGAAGAAAATCGTGATTTTCGGGCACATGCCTCCCTTCCCGGCGCTCAGAGCGGGGTTTTCTGATGCGTCTGCGGTTGGCCCGTGAGCTAACCGGCCATATGATCCTGAGGGGCACACAACCTCTACACCCGTTTTTCAAATGATTATTGCATTGTAGCGTATACAATCACGTATGACTACACTTACTTCAGGAATAATCGGTGACCATCACAGGCATCCGCGCGAATATCCCGCGCATCGTGTTTGGCGGCGGCATGGTACGGCCTTGGAAAACAAGGGCGGGGTGGATATGCCAGACGTTCCGTTGGTTCGGAGCTGAAGCATTATACTTTGCAAAACCCCTCGCTGTGCCCGGCTTCAAGCGGGCACAGCGAGGGGTTTTGCAAGAGCCTCACGGAAATAAATTTCAAATATGTTTGGCTAGCAGTCACGGTCCCAACATGTTTTTCGACTTGATGCTGAGTTTTAAAG
>CAZOXS010000050.1:0-5288 GCA_964583785.1 uncultured Victivallales bacterium | reverse complement strand
GCGGCGGGCGCGGGCCGATTGCCTGGTGGGTACCGGCATGGGGCGGCTGGGGGTCCCGGTGGCACAGGCGGATGCCCTGATTCGTGAGGCCGTTTATCTGCCAGCGGTGGCCTGGGGAGGAATCTATTCGCACTTTCCGGTGGCGTATCACAGCGGCAGCGACTACACGGCCGCGCAGATGGACGCGTTCGAGACGCTGCTGGCGGAACTTGATGCCGACGGCATTCGCTTCGCGTGGCGGCATATTGCCAACAGTGACGCGGTCAACAATTTCCCGCGCGCGTTCCGGGCGCCGTACAACGCGGTGCGGACCGGTATCAATCTGCACGGTTCGTTCGATACCGAGGGCCGCCGTGCGCTGGCGCTGGCACCGATCCTGACCCTGAAGACCCGGTTGGCTGCGGTGCGACGTCTCTCTGCCGGGGCGAGCATCGGGTATGGCTGCACATATCGGTTGCCCCGTGAGACGCTCGTCGGAACGGTTTCGGCCGGATATGCCGATGGCTTGCCCCTGGCCTTGTCGAACCGTGGCACGCTTCTGGTGAACGGGGTGTCGTGCCCTGTACTGGGGCGGGTCTCGATGGACTACACGACCGTGTCGCTGGAGGCGGTTCCCGGTGCCATGTGCGGGGACGAGGTTGTCTGCCTGGGGGGGCAAGGGCCGACGGCGGTATCGGTCGAGGACTGGGCCCAGCTCAAGGGCACGCACTCCTACGACATCATCTGCTCATTCGGCAGCCGCGTTGAGCGGCGCTTCATTCAGCCCATTACCCGCTGACGATCTCGCCCATCTTGAAGATCGGGAGGAACATGCACATCACGATGCCGCCGATGACCACGCCGAGAAAGACCATCAGCAGTGGCTCAAGCAGCGACGTCAGGCCCGTCAGCATGGTTTCAACCTCGTCGTCGTAGAAGTCGGCGATACTATCCATCATCTCATCGATCTTGCCGGTCTTCTCACCTGCCTGCAGCATGCGTACCAGCAGGATGGGAAAGACCTGTTGCTTGATCATGGCGCTGGAAAGCGGCTCGCCATTCTCGACCGCCTTGGCGGCATTGGTGATGATGCTGCCGGCCACAATACTGCCGGTTGCGCCCGCGACGATATCGAGCGCTTGGAGGATTGGTACGCCACTGCGGATCAGCTGCCCGAATGTACGAGCAAAGCGGGCCGAGGCGACTTTTTTTCTCAAATCGCCGAAAACCGGTGCTTTCAGCATCATTTCATCAAAGGCATAGGCCCCGGCGGGGGTGGCTTTCCACCGTTTAAAAAAGATCACCAGCATCACAATCGCCACGATCATGTAGAGGCCGTTTCGCGTCAAAAAACCGCTCAGGTCCAGCAGCATCTGGGTCGGTGCAGGCAGGGCTGCTCCGAAATCGGCGAACATCTCACCGAAGACCGGTACAATGAAGACGATCATGCCGAGGGCAATGGTAATGGCGATGCAGAGAATGATAACCGGGTACATCATCGCTGATTTGACTTTACGCCTCAGTTTGGCGGATGCCTCCAGAAAGCCCGCGAGCCGCCCGATGGTTTCCGCGAGCTGTCCGCCCATTTCACCCCCCTGGACCATGTTGGCGTAAAGATCGTCGAAAATGCTTGGGAACTGTCGCAGGGCATCGGAAAAGGCGGCACCGTTCTCGATGCTGGCCCTCAGTCGGGAGATTACTCCTTTGAAGTTGGGGTTGTCGGTCTGGTCGTGCAGGGCGTCGAGCGTGGCGACGATCGGCATGCCGGCGGAAAGCATGGCGGCCAGCTGGCGCGAGAAGCCGGGTAGGAGTTCATTGACGATCTTCTTGGCACCCGGGACCGACTTGCGTTTGGTCGGTGTCTTTTTCGCGGCGACTGGCGGTGCGATCGGGCTTTTCTTGCTGGCGAGGGCAGTACTCATGGTTGGTTCTCCTAATCACCGCCTGTAACGGCCAGGGCGGCTTCAAGACTGGTTAATCCATCGCGAACGCGCGTCAGGCCGGCTTGCTTTAAGCTGACCATTCCCTTTTTGATCGCCAGTTCGCGCAACTGGCCGCTGTTCATTCCCGAAAGCACCCCCTGGCGGATGGCGTCGTCCACCAGCAGCACCTCCATGATCGCGCCGCGCCCCTTGTAGCCGTTGGTGCAGCGCGGGCAGTTACCAGGGCCATAGATGGTTGCCCCCTCGAAAAGGGTCGGATCGACATGATTGATCTCGAGCATCTCCGGGGTTATGTTGACGGGCTTCTTGCAGGCTTTGCATAGGGTGCGGTACAGTCGCTGCGCTTGGGCACAAATCAGGGCGGAGCCGAGCATGAACGGTTCGATGCCCATGTCGATCAGGCGGGTGACGGCACCAGCGGCATCGTTCGTGTGCAGGGTGCTGAGTACGAGATGGCCGGTCAGTGCCGCCTTGACGGCAATCTCTGCCGTGATCTTGTCGCGAATTTCGCCGACGAGTACGATATCCGGATCCTGCCGCAAAATCGAGCGCAGAGCGACGGAGAAGGAAAGACCGACGTCGTCGTTGATCTGGACCTGGTTGACGCCGGCGAGCTGGTATTCGACCGGATCCTCGCACGTGATGATATTGGTGTCGCCCTTGTTGAGATCCTGCAGGCAGGAATATAGCGTGGTGGTCTTGCCGCTGCCGGTGGGTCCGGTGACCAGGATGATGCCGTGCGGCTGCTTGATGGCATATTGCATGGAGCGCTCCGACACCTCGTCAAGCCCCAGCGCGGACAAGCTTGGCGACAGCGAGGACTTATCGAGCGTACGCATCACGATCTTCTCGCCGTGAACCGTCGGCAGGATGCTGACGCGCAAGTCGACCTCTTTGCCGAGTGCCTTGATGTTGAACCGGCCGTCCTGCGGGATGCGCCGCTCGGCGATGTCGAGATCAGACATGATCTTTACGCGCGAGATAATCGCGGCCTGCAGCCCCTTGGGGGGAGCCGGACGTTCCACCAAGGCCCCATCAATACGGTAGCGCAGGCGGATCGTCTTTTCCATCGGCTCGATATGGATGTCGCTGGCACCGGTGCGCAGGGCCTCGACCAGGATCATGTTCACCATGCGGATGACCGGGGCACCCTCGGCTTTCTCGAGCATCTCGTCGAGGCTCTGATCTTCCTTTGACGTGTCGTCCACCACCTGGACGTCGCTCTCGTTGCGCATCAGCTCTTCCATGTCGAGCCCTTGCGACGCACCGGCCGAAAGCCGTGAAAGGACGGTGGTGATGTCGGTCTCCGAGGCCACGACCGGCGTAATGTTCATGCCGGTAATGGTGTGCAGTTCGTCAAGCGCCATCAGGTCGAACGGGTCGCTGAGTGCCACCGTGAGGCTTTTGCCGACACGGGCAATGGGCATGACGACCCGCTTGGTCAAGACCTCCTTGGGTATCACCTCGAGCAGGTGTTCATTAGGCGTGAAGTTCTTTAGCGAGACGGGCGGTATGCCCAGATACTCGGACAGGGCCAGGGTAATGTTGTCAGGACTGGTGAGCTTTTTCTCGACAATCAGCTTCTCAAGCCTGACCGAGGTGCTTTCAGCCTCCTTGCGAAGTTCTTCGAGCGTTGCCTCGTCAACAATCCTGCGACGGAGCAGAATGCCGGAAAGATTGCCGGTTGCATCGTTCTTAGCCATTACCCCCTGTCCCCTCCCGGAATACGGTTATATCACTACTTCGGGGCACATTATGACAGCCCTCCCTTGTGAATACAAACAAAAATGTTTAGGGGAAACCCCTAGGAATGGGTTGACAAATCAAACCCGTTTATGGGAATATATCACAAAACAAGGAGTGTGTTCATGAGTCGTACAATTTCGTTGTTCCCGGTAGTGGGTTTAGTGGGCCTGATCGCGTTGGTCGCCTTGCTGCAAACCGGCTGTGAGGAAAGCAAAGGGCTGCAAGGGTTGCAGGTGGATCCACCGAGCGCGACGCTGGCCACAAACGGTCAGGTGACGGTCTTCACGGTTACGGGTGGCATCACGAATGAGACGCTGGCCCTACCGTTGACCTGGAGCGTGCAGGACGAGGGGCTTGGCCGGATCATTAACAGCCGTGGCTATTCGGCAACCTATCAGCGGTCCGATCGCGACGGGGTGAACTCGGTTACAGTCAGGGATCAGTACGAGAACGAGGGGTATGCGACGATTGAGCAGACGTCCGAGAATTATAGTCTGACCCTTGAGGCCTCGGCTGATACGGTGGCCACCAATGTGGCCGTTACGATCGCGGTAACAACGACATCTGCGCAAGCACCGTTCGTCTGGCAATTGGTTTCCGGTCCCGGGTCGGTGACGGGTAGTGGGGCGACCGCGGGTTTTTCGAGCTCGACGGCGGGGGTGGCGGTGATCGAGGCGACAGACGCCAATGGTGCTTCGGGTGTGGTTGCCATCACCGTGACCGCAGACGCAAGTGACGGCGGAAGTGTTGATGACGGCGGTTCGGGTGGGGGCGTTGGTGGTACGGATCCCTGAAAATACGCCGTTTGAGAGGAAAGGATAGCGGGATATGAAGCCCATAACAGCTCGCCTGTTTTTGTTCGCAAGCCTTTGCTGGCTCATGGCAGGGACTTTGATGGCCGCCAATCGCTATGTAGCGCCGCCACTGGTCGACCGGGTGGCCGGCTTTGACTACAGTGGCTACTCGCCGGTTTACAACACCATCCAGTCGGCTGTGAATGCCGCCTTCGATCTTGAGCATGTGATCCTGCTGCCGGGAACCTACAAGCTGACCGCCCAGGTCGCGATCGAGGGCAAGTCGATTTTTATTCGCGGCATCAGTGCCAATGAACTTGATCGTGCGCGGACGATTGTGGATGGACAAGGCAAAGTGCGCGCGTTCTCCCTGGTCCTGACGGGGACGGTTATTCGGGATTTGACACTGCGCAATGGCAAGGCTCCGGTGCTTTCCACGGGGGATTCCTATGGCGGTGCGGTCTATATCGAGGACGGCGGCGCGGTCGAGAATTGCATCATCGAGAACTCGACGGCGGCTTATGGTGGCGGTGTCCGGCTTTATGGAACGGGTGAGGTGCGGGATAGCATAATCCGCAGCAATACCGCCACAGTGTCCGGCGGCGGGGTGCAGGTATCATTTGGTGGTAGTGTCACGAATTGCCTGATATACGCGAATTCAGCCAGCGAAAAAGGTGGTGGTGTCTACTGTTTTGACGGTGGCGAGATTGTCCAGTCCTCGATTTACGACAACACGGCCTATTACGGCGGTGGCGTGCGGTTCTATTACGACAAGACGGTGCGTCCGAAGATTTCCCGCAGCCAGATTTACCGGAACAAGGCGATT
>CAZOXS010000049.1:0-5620 GCA_964583785.1 uncultured Victivallales bacterium | reverse complement strand
AGCCTGCTCAAAAATGGTGATTCCAGCCCATCAGGCTGGCCAAAACCCCTCACGTGCGCAGCATCCGCCATTTTCCCTTGCAGAACCCCTCGTGGTTTCCGGCTTCAAGCGGAAACCACGAGGGGTTCTGCAAGTGCCTCGTGAATCTTACCAATGCGTTTTTTTACCACAGAAGTCGAGTCGAACGCAATTCGCGACGGCGTGATCTTTGGCAAAGAGCCGGACGCTTGGTGACGGCGCGTCAATTCATGATTTGACGAGACGCTTGTAAGTTTCTATATTCTGTACCGACCGGTAGGTGTATTACCGATTTGGGGAGTGGCGATGAAAACGAAAACGACAAGGGATAGTCTTGTGTGTGCGGCCGCGAAGTTGGCGGCGATCAAGGGGTTTGACCGCACGTCGGTGCAGGAGGTGATGGCCGAGGCGGGGGTTGGAAAAGGATCCTTCTATCATCATTTCCCGACCAAGGATGCGCTTGGACTGGCTGTGCTCGAGCAGGAGCGTACCAGGTTTATGGCGATGCTGGATGCTTGCATCGACGAAAAGCGTGGCATGGCGGCGCTGGATTGTTTTTTTGAAGCGGCGCTGGCTAAGCATCGCGCATCCGGTTTTGCCGGTGGTTGTTTGTGGGGAAATACGGCATTGGAGATGAGCGATACGAATCCGGCGTTTGTCGAGCCTGTGGATCAGGTCTTCAGGATGTGGGTGGGCAAGCTCGGGAAAGCCATCGAGGAGGGGCAGGCAGATGGCGCTATCCGAGTGGATGTAAACGCATCGGAGTTGGCGCAGCTGATCGTGGAGACGGTTGAGGGAGCGATCATGCTGGCGCGGCTGCGCAAGGATGAGGCCCCCATGCGCAGTGGACTTGCCTTGCTGCAAAAGATGATCAGTGGAAAAAAGTATACATGAAACACAGGAGGAGAGATGAGTGTTAAGCGAAATGTGCTTGTGCTGCTAATAGCCGGAGTTGTTGCAATGGGATGCCATCGTGTGTTTGCCTCGGTTCCCGAGTCTGCGGACCGGGTAAAGCCATTGTCGGCAGGTGCCGATATTCCTGACGTCAGCGTCATGCAGGCGGATGGGTCGGCTGTGAACCTGCGCGACTTGCTCACGCAGCCGACTGTGCTGATTTTCTATCGTGGCGGTTGGTGCCCGTTCTGCAACATGCATCTGGGTCAGTTGCAGGAGGCACATGCGGAACTGGTGAAATTAGGCTATCAGATATTGGCGATCAGCCCGGATCTTCCGGCCAAATTGGCTGAAAGCGTTGAAAAGGGCGATCTGGGCTATACGCTTTTGTCGGATTCAACCATGGCGGCGGCCCAGGGCTTCGGGATTGCCTTCCGCGTGGATGACGCCACGCTGGAGAAATACAAGGGCTACGGCATTGACCTGGAGGCGGCTTCCGGCGAGTCGCATCACCTGCTGCCGGTGCCGGCGGTCTTTATTGCCGGTACGGATGGTACCGTGAAATTTGCCTACGCCAATGCCGACTACAAGGTACGCCTGGAACCGGCGGCCTTGCTGGCCGCCGCCAAGGGCGCGGCTGGCGAGACCGTGAAATTACCAGCCCCGCGCCAGTCGGGCGGGATTCCGCTGCTGGATGCGCTCAAGCAGCGGCGCAGTGTGCGATCGTTTTCGGAGAAACCGATAGAGCAGCAACTTTTGTCCGACCTGCTCTGGGCGGCTTTTGGTGTCAACCGCCCGGAGTCCGGCATGCGCACCGCCCCTTCCTCTTACAACTGGCAGGATGTGACGCTGTATGTTTTCACGCCGGAAGGCGTCTGGACCTACGAGGCGACGGGACATCGCCTCTTGCCCGTGCGTCAGGGAGATCACCGCAAGCTGGCGGGCTTGCAGAGCTACGTCTGGGACGCTCCATTGAGTTTCGTCTACGTCTCTGACTTTGCCAAGATGCAGCAGGGGGATGAATCCTTTTCGGCTGACTATAAGCTGAAGATCGGCGGAATCGATGTCGGCCATATCTCGCAGAATGTCTATCTATTCTGCGCCTCGGAAGGACTTGGCGCCGTGGCGCGCGCCTCGGTGGATGCCAAGGCCTTTGCGGAGGTATTTGGCCTGTCACCGCACCAGCACGTCATGTTTGGCCAGACGATCGGATGGCCGAGCGAGGACTAGAAGTGGCGGCGATTGCATTTGGGGGGATGATATGAATCCGGAAGAATGGGTTGAAGCGTACGGGGATGCGCTATACCGCTATGCGTTAAGCCGTCATGTGGATCCGATGTCAGCGCAGGATCTGGTGCAGGAGACGTTTCTGGCGGCGCTGAAAAACCAGGATCGTTTTTCGGGTAAATCCTCGCCGCAAACCTGGCTGATCGGCATTTTGCGCAATAAGATGCTGGATCGCATCCGCAAGGAGATCCGTCTTCAATCCTCTGCGGATATGGATCAGACGCTGTCCGTGGTGGAAAACGAAATCTTTGATGCATCGGGCCGCTGGCGTACGGGGCCGCAGGCCTGGGAGACCGATCCGCACGTCGTGCTTGAACGCAAGGAATTCCGCGAGGTGCTGGCCAAATGTCTTGGAAGTCTCCCGGTTTCCTTGCGTACGGCTTTCATGTTGCGTGAGATGGATGGGCTGGATGCACAGGAAATTTGTAAGCAACTCGACATATCGGCAACTAATCTTTGGGTAATGTTGCATCGGGCTAGGTTGCGTTTGCGTAATTGTCTGGGCGTGAATTGGTTTGAAAGGAAAGGAGAGGCGTAGTGAGATCGTGCAAGGACGTCTCATTTCTATTATCGCGATCGTTGGATAGGCCCTTGCCCTGGACCACGCGTCTCTCGTTGCGTATGCACCTGATGATGTGCTCCTTTTGCCGGGTGGCCCGCCGCCAGACCCTGGCTATGCGCGAGATTCTGAATGTGTACGGAGGGACGGCTGTTGCAGGGGAAACTGAGGACCAGCCTGGTTTGCCAGACGAGGTGCGTGAACGGATCAAGGACCATGTTCGCGAGGCAGTCAAGGAGCAGCCCGATTGCTAGCTGTGGCGGTCTGTTTGCAGGTGGTCGGTGGTTTGCAGGCCGTGACGGTCCATGTAGCGACCGATCGTGAGCATCAATGATGTGATCTCGCTGGTTTGGGCGCGAAAATACCGGTTGACGATGCCCATGCGCGCAATCAATCGCGAGAGTTTGTTGCTGGGCCAGGCATGAACGTCGATTTGCCATTTTATGTTTTCGGTGTCGATGGCCTGTGCACGAATAATCGCCACGGCTTCAAACGATCCGAAAAAACGTTCCCCCTCCATGAAAAGGTAGAGGCTTGCGGAGGCGTCATCGCTTGTCTTGTACAATTCCTCGATGATTGTCGACTCACCATCCGAATCGACATAAAGATACTGGTTGTTGGGTTTCGCGGAAATCACAAACTCAGGTGTTTCCCCGTCGGGCCGCATGCTGTCGTACGCCTGTTGCAGAGCCGCGAGTACATGCTCGGATTCAATAATCCCGTTAACTACCCCGAAACGAACGGATTCGGTGCCCTTTCCTGATAAGGTCACGTTTTTCCGATCCAGCAGGGCGGATGCCCGTTTATGCACCAGTAAAGCGGCAGGATAGGTTGAATCCGACGCGCGCGATAATACTGCGAAAAGCAGCACCGCATGAACCGCGATCCATCGTTTTGTATCCACTTTCATACTGATATAATCGGATATGTCAGGATTGCATTACATCCTCTGTGTGCTTGTAAGCATTTTGCCTTTAGTGCAACCAACGGACATGGGCATGATGAGTATGTCTGTTTTGAATGAATGGTTTCACAGGAAAGGAACGGTGCGTGATGCAGGAATGGATGAATCAGGCGCTAGGATGGATTGATGGCCTGGGTTGGATTGGACCGCTGGTGTTTGTGGCGCTCTATATCGGTGCCACGGTGTTCTTTGTTCCGGGATCGGCCTTGACGCTGGGAGCGGGGGCTCTTTTCGGTGTGGTCAAGGGGTCGCTGCTGGTTTCGGTGGCCTCAACGCTGGGGGCCACGGCAGCCTTTCTGGTGGGCCGTTATCTGGCGCGCGACTGGGTGGCACGCAAGATCGCGAAAAACGCGAAGTTTGCGGCGATTGATGAGGCAGTGGGGCGTGAGGGCTGGAAGATTGTGGGGTTGACGCGACTCTCGCCGGTGTTTCCGTTCACGTTGCTGAACTATGCGTATGGCCTGACAACCGTTAAGCTGCGCGATTACTTTTTCGCCTCGTGGATCGGGATGCTGCCGGGCACGGTGATGTATGTCTATCTCGGTTCGCTGGCACGGCTCAGTGTGGAGGCCGAAGGGGCGACAACGGCCCAGACCGTTCTGAAGATTGTCGGGTTGCTGGCCACGATTGGTGTGACAGTCTATGTGACCCGGATCGCGAAGAAGGCGTTAGCGGAACGGGTAGGATAGGTTAAATCAGAAAGGAAAACAAATGAAGGCAGCAGGACGAGGACAACGGTTGGCGGGGATTCTGGGTTTGGCGGCAGTGGTTACCTTGCGGGCGAGTGCGCTCATGGCCCAGACGCAGGGGTTTGATCATACCCATGCACGCTACAATGCCCTATTGCAGAAGCATGTGAATGCCAGCGGCATGGTGAATTACCGGGCGTTGAAAACAGCACCGCAGGAACTAACTGCGTATCTCGACTCCTTGGCGGGGGTCACCAAAACGCAGTTTGCGAGTTGGACCGAGCCGCAGCAACTGGCCTTCGCGTTCAATCTCTATAATGCGGCCACGCTCAAGTTGATTGTGGATCATTACCCCGTCAAGAGCATACGGGATATCGGCAACATCTTCCGTGGCCCCTGGAAGCAGAAAGTGGTGCGCTTCCGGGGTGAGACGATCACGCTGGACGATCTTGAGCATGGTTTCCTGCGCAAGGAATACAAGGAGCCGCGCCTGCATGTGGCGTTGGTTTGCGCGGCGATGGGATGCCCCCCCTTGCGTAACGAGGCGTATGTGGCCGAGGGGCTGGCTGCTCAGCTCGAGGACCAGTCTCGGACCTTCCTGCGCAGTCCCAAGGGATTGGTGATTGATCGCGGTGCCAAGGTTGCACGCATCTCCTCGATCTTCAAGTGGTACGGTGACGATTTTGCGTCGGTCCCCGATTTTGTTGCCCGCCACAGTGGACAGGACTTGACCGACCTGAAGATGGACTATCTGGATTATGACTGGAGTCTGAACGAGCAATAGAAAGGAATTGTCATGACAACATTACATCGTATCGCAGAGCAGGGACAGTCTATATGGCTGGACTTCATCCGGCGCTCCTTCCTGGCGGACGGAGGGCTGGATTCATGGATCGGAAAGGGCATCCGCGGGGTGACGTCGAATCCATCGATTTTCCAGAAGGCGATTGCGGAGAATGATGAATACGATGACCAGATCCGGCAACTGGCAGCGGCGTATCGTGATCCAGTAGCCATCTATGAAGCGTTGGCGATTGCCGATATCCAGCGTGCGGCGGACACGTTACGTCCGCTGTATGATGACACCAATGGCCTGGATGGCTATGTGAGTCTGGAGGTGAGCCCGACGCTGGCACACGATACAGAGGGAACGGTTGCAGACGCCAAACGGCTGCATGCCGCTGTGGATCGCCCGAACCTGATGATCAA
>CAZOXS010000048.1:0-3027 GCA_964583785.1 uncultured Victivallales bacterium | reverse complement strand
CGGATATCACCCTGCTGCTTGATCTCGATGCCGAGCTGGGCTTCCGCCGCATTCAGGCACGCAACGGCGGGGCGGCGGGACTTGACCGGATGGAGCGCGAATCGCTTGCATTCCACCAGCGGGTGGTGGCGGGCTTCCGCGAGATGGCTGGCCGCTGGCCGGAACGCTTCCGCCGGGTTGATGCCGCAGGCACGGTGGATACCGTGCATGAGACCATCTGGACGATTGTGAAGGAGGTGTTGTCGTGACACCGGATCATGCCTATGCGTTCGTGGCCCACAGCATTGCCGCCGGACGGCTGGCGCAGGCCTATGTCGTGGCGGCCCCGCCGCGCGGAGCCGGCGAAGTGTTTGTCAAGCGCGTGATGTCGCGGCTGCTGTGCCGTGAGGATCAGCCCCCCTGCGGCCATTGCACACGCTGTACCACCGTGGCGAAGGGCACCCATCCGGATGTGCACTGGATCGAGCCGCAGAAGAAGTCGCGGGTGATCGGAATCGACGCGATGCGGGATGAATTCATGCCCGAGATCCAGCGCACCTCCTTCGAGGGCGGCTGGAAGGCTGGCGTGATCGTCGGGGCGGACTGCCTGAATAATGCCGCAGCCAACGCCTTTCTCAAGACGCTGGAGGAACCGCCGGCCAAAACCGTATTCTTCCTGTTGACCGACAGTCCCCAGCGACTGCTGCCGACGATCAATTCCCGTTGCCAGCATCTGGCGATCGATGATAACTCGGGCATGGGTGCTTCGCCCGAGGATCAGCGTGAGCTGGTGGCAATCCTTGCCGGGGGGGATGGCGTCGATGGTTTCGCCTCCGCCTTTGGGCGTGCCGACCGTTTGGCATCCTTCATGAAGGCACGCAAGAGCGCGATCGAGAAGGAGGAGAAACGCGAGGCGCGCGACGACAGTGACGAGGATATCGACAAGGACACCCTGGAGGCGCGCATCGGTGCCCGCTACCGTGAGTGGCGGCATGGGATCCTGTGCGCGATGCTCAACTGGTATCGTGATATCCTTGTGCTGGTCTGCGACGGCGACGAGCGTTATCTTAGCTTTCCGGATGAACGCGAGACCTTGCGGACGGCAGCGGCTGGCTGCACGTACCGCCGTGCGCTGGAGCAGGTCCAGGCGGTCGAGGCGGCGGTTGTGCAGCTCAACCGCAACCTTTCCGAACCGCTGATTTTCGGTAATGCATTCTTTAAGTTGATCGGATCCTGAAACGCGAGATTTTTATGATGGAAAAATTAGTGGCAGTCGATGTTGATGCGGGGGAGCACATCCAGTGTGTCTGTCCGGCGGGCGTGGCCGTGCACGAGCAGGACCGCTGCATCTACGATACCGGACAGGTGCTCGAGATCGGCACGATCTCGTCGATCCTGGCGGATGAATCCGATCCGGCGGTGGCCGCGCGACTGCCGCGGATCGTGCGCTGCGTGACCCTGCAGGACCAGGCCAAGGCGCGCGAGAACGACTTGATGGGCAAGATGGCCATGGATAGTTGCCGGGCGATGGTGACGGAACTCCAACTGCCGATGCGACTGGTACGGGCCCGCTTCACGTTCGACCGCAAGCTTTTCCTGGTACTGTTCGCGGCGGAGGACCGGGTCGACTTTCGGGAGCTGGTCAAACGACTCTCGACCGAACAACATTGCCGGGTGGAACTGCGGCAGATCGGCGTGCGCGACGAGGCGGCTCTTATCGGTGGGCTGGGGCCCTGCGGCCGGGTGCAGTGCTGCTGCTCGTGGCTCAAGACGTTCGAGTCGGTCAATGTCCGCATGGCGCGTACGCAGCGCTTGTCGCTCAACCCGAATGCCATCAGCGGCATGTGCGGACGGCTGAAATGCTGCCTGCGGTACGAGTACGACCAGTACCGCGAGGCTCTGCAAGGGATGCCGCGCGAGGGAACGCGGGTCGAAACGCCCGACGGACGCGGCCGGGTCATCGATGTCATCACGCTGCCGCGGCGGGTGCGCGTACGGCTTGAAGATGAACGGATCATGGCGTACGATGTCGACGAGTTGCATTAACGAAAAGGTGGGATTATGAAAATACTGGTCATGCACGGCCCGAACCTGGATATGCTCGGCAAGCGTGAGCCCGAGGTATACGGGCACGATACACTCGAGTCGATCAATGCACGCATGCTGGCGGCGGCGACAGCCGCCGGCGCTGAGGTGGACTGTTTCCAGAGTAATGACGAGGGCGCGCTTGTCTCCAGACTCTGGCAGGCGGTCGGTGTGTGCGATGGCGTGATCTTCAACCCCGCCGCCTACACGCACACAAGCGTGGCACTGCACGATGCGATCAAGGGCTGCGGCTTGCCATGCGTCGAGGTGCATCTTTCCAATACGCACAAGCGCGAAACATTCCGCCATGCCAGTCTGACGGCGGGGGCCTGCATCGGGGAGATCATGGGCTTCGGAGCGACCAGTTACCTGCTGGCGTTGCAGGGCTTGGTCGACCATCTGAAAGGCGGTCGGATATGAAGAATGTGAATCGTTTGCTGTTGCTGCTGGTGTGCGCGCTGTTGATCGGCGGCGGGCTGGCCTTGGCGGTACTCGTGCTGCGGCCGGCAGACTGGCAGACGGCGTGCAGCGTCCTCGCGGCAGCGCGTGTGGGCACCCTGGTTGCCGGGGTGCTGTTGGCGGCGCTGGGCCTGCTGTTGATCCTCACCGAAGCCCCGCGACGTCGCCGCGACCGTTTCCTGTCCTTCCGGAACGAGGGTGGTGCGGTCAATATCAGTACCGAGGCCATTGCCGAATACATCGCCAAACTGGCTCCGGCATTCCCGTCGATTGTCCGGATGACGCCTGTCGTCGAACCCCGCCGACGCCAAGTGGATATTGTGATCGATGTGCGTATCAAGGCCGGCCCGCAACTGCACGAGATCTGCGAGGTGCTACAAAAGCGTGTGCGCGAGAGCATGGAAGGGGGCCTAGGCATACACGATGTCCGGCATGTCGTTATCCGGGTTGATGAGATCAGCTCCGAACACAAGACCGAATAATGCGACTGGAAGACGCTCTTTT
>CAZOXS010000047.1:0-10927 GCA_964583785.1 uncultured Victivallales bacterium | reverse complement strand
CGTGCAAGCATGCCCGCAAAAAGCAGCGGGGTTTTCTTTTCTGGTTCGTCAATACGGTCGAAGGCAAGCTTTGTCCCCAGTGCAGGGCCTACGAAAAGGTGTACGGGCACAAGGCCCATGAAAAGATTCCGTAAAGCAACGAGAGTGAGCGCGGCATTGGGACGATGTCCCCCCTGGGCCCACAGGGTCAGAGAAAATTGAAAATAGCAATTTGCGTTTTGCGGATGGGGAGATCTGCGTGTACGAGTACGGTGTACGAGTACGGTGAGAGCCGGATGAACCGGCCGTCGACCATGGCAATGCGGTTTGTTCTCAATCATTATCGTTCAGTAGTTAAAATTCTTGAGAGGAGGGGACTCGGATGGAATGTTCGCGTTATACGTTTGGCACGATGTCGCTGGGGCGTAACCCGGCAGCGGTGGATTCGGATCTGGTGGTGGCGCGGCGAGCCATGGAGGCCGGTGTGTGGTTCCATTCCAGTCCGACCTATAATAACGGGTTTGCCTTCATGGTGTTGCGCCGTGCGTTCGATGAGAATCGTGCGGGTGTGCCCCGGATGATTGTGAAGGTGCGCGATGCGACACCGGAATTGATGCGGTTTGAGGTGGAGGATAGTTGTCGGCGACTGGGGCTTGATGCCCTGGATGTGGCGCAACTCGTTTCGATGGATCCCGAGCCCGGCAATCTGGTGGATCAATTGCGGATGAATGGTGGCCCGTTGGTTGATGAGCTGTCGTCGTTACGTCAACGGGGCCTTATTCGGGAAGCCGTCGTCTATATCACGCCGGCTAATGCGGATCATGCCGTGGAGGCGGTGCGGCACAGTTCCCTGGTTGAGGGGATCACGCTTTACTGGAATGCGGTGCAATTCGAATGTACGCCAGACGCATCGGCTCAAATCCACAAAAGCAACATTCCCGTCCTGGCCTTACGCACACTTGGCGGGAGTATGCGTGACAACACTTTTGCCGCCAAGGCGGAGCGCTTACAGGCGCTGGTGGCAGCCGCAGGCTGCAACAACATCACGGAATTCAACCTGCGTTTAGCCGTCAGTGATCCGGCCATCCGAACCACTATCGGCGGCACCGCGTCGCTTGAACATCTTGATCTCTATTTGGCGGCGGCGCAGCGCGCGACAGCCCTGCCCGCGGAGATTCTCGAGCAGACACGCGCGCTCCAGCAGCTAATGCCTTGACGCCGCTGTCGGATTGCGCATGATGGTTTTATGACAACCTTATCGAGAATCCTTATTTTGTGTTCGGCACTTGTCGTGACAGTGGCGGCAGCCGAAACTGATGCATCACGGGAGGCAAAAACAGTGAATATCCTGTTCATCGGAAACAGCTATACCGAGAACTTGCGCAACACGTTCAACGGCTTCATGGCCACGGTCTCGCCCGAGTCACACCTTGAATACCGGACCGCCGGCGGCTGGACGCTGAGCCGCCATGTGGCCGATCCCGCCGTCGAACCCCTGATTGCTTCGCGCAAGTGGGACTATGTCGTGCTCCAGGAGCAGAGCCGGCTGCCAACATTTGACCCCGGCAGTGCCATGTACCGGGAACACCGCCAGTCGATCCTGACGCTGGCTCAGTGGATCCGGTCGGCCGGCGCAACCCCGGTGCTTTATCAAACGTGGGGACGTCGTGATGGCGATAGTGGTGCGCCAAAGCGAAGCCCCGACTTCGATGCCATGCAGGCGCATCTGACGCGCGCCTATGCTGATGCAGGCAATGAGGCGGGTGCCAGGGTTGTCCCTGTGGGGCAGGTGTGGCAGGCCGTACGCCACGCCGATATCGAACTTGGCCGCGCGCTCCATGCGCGAGATGGATCGCACGCCTCCGAAAAGGGATCATACTTGATCGCCGCCACGTTCCTCCGTGCGCTCGTCAATGTCGATGCCGAATCAGTCGCCCCCCCGGCCGCGCTCACAAAGGCAGAGATCGCGACGATCAACAAGGCCATCACCCAAGTCCTGGCATCCGAATAAGGGAAAGCGACGAAGCGACGGGGGCACGAAGCGACGGGAAGTAACGAGAGTGAGCGCGGAAACAGGGACCACTGAGGCTTCCTGTGAGCCGAGAGCGAGAATTTTGTAGCATCACTGTGGCATGGCGGTGCGGATGACAAGTCGCTGGCCAGGCGCACTTGATCACGTTGCTCCTGCCTGTAGCATTTTGGTAAGGACGGCGGCGGCGCGGCTGGCAGCACCACCTTCGCCCATGTTCTCGCGGAACTGTTTCAGAGCCTCGAGCATGGCGTGGCGCGCCTCGGTTGGCGTCAGCAGCGGCTCGATCGCGTTGGCCAGATTCGGGCCGGTGGCACACCCCTGCACCAGCTCCGGGCAGATCTCGCGTCCGGCCACGATGTTGACCATGCCGATGTGCTTGACGTGGATCATGGCCTTGAACATCCGGTACGAGATGGGATTGAGCTTGTAAACCACCACCATCGGGCACCCTAGCAACGCTGTCTCGACGGTGGCCGTGCCGGAACACACCATGGCGGCATCGGCCTCGCGGATGACGTCGCGCGTCATGTCCTCGATTACGGTGACGGGTGCACTTGTTTTGGGCCCGCGTGCGCAGATTTCATTGGCGAGGTTGGCCTGTTCGCTGCCCGGCGCGGCCACGATGAAGCTGCACCCCGGAATGCGCTGGTCGAGCAGGGCGGCGGCCTCGAGCATCACGGGCAACAGGCGACTGATCTCCCCGTGGCGGCTGCCGGGCAACAGCGCGATACGCTGTAGCCCCTGCCAGGGCAGGGGCGGTGGATTCTCCTGTCGCGACTGCTCGATGCTGTCGACCAGCGGGTGCCCGACAAAGGTGACCGGCAGGCCGGTCCCCGCGAAGTGTTCGGCCTCGAAGGGGAAGATCGTGATCAGATGGTCAAGATAACCGGCCATCTTCGGGATGCGCGAGCGATGCCAGGCCCAGACCTGCGGGCAGATGTAGTGCAGTGTCCTGATGCCTTGCGCGTGCAGCTTCTCGGCCAGGCGCAGATTGAAGCCGGGGTAGTCGATAAAAACCGCCAGATCCGGTTTCTCGTCGGCCGCCCATTGGATCATCTCGTTGAATACGCGCTTGAAGAAGGGGTAGCGCTTGACGACTTCCGCAAACCCGATCACGGCCATGTCCTTCACGTCGTGGCGGGTTTCGACCCCGGCCGCGCGCATCGCCGGCCCGCCAATGCCGAACCAGCGCAGGCCGGGCGTGATGGCGTTGGCCGCCTCGACCAGTTCGGCCGCGCGCATGTCGCCGGATACCTCGCCGGCAATGATCATGATCCGGCTCATGAAGGGTTTTCCCGGATGGTCTGGCAGATGGCGACGGCAAGCTGTAACGCCTCCATGCCGTGGCGTCCGGTGACAACCGGATCCGTGCGCTGCTTGACGCAGTCGGTAAACGAACGCAGCTCGGCGGCCAGCGACTCGGATTTATCGATCGGCACCGGCAACGCCTCGATGCCGGTGGCGGTTCGACGGCAGAGCTGGCCGGCCTGTTTCATGTAGTCGAGCGAGAGATACGTATCGTCCTGGAAGACCCGGATCTTGCGCAGCTTGTCCTGGCTGATGCGGCTGGCGGTCACGTTGGCCACGCAGCCGTTCTCGAACTGGATGCGGGCGTTGGCGATGTCCTCAGTGGGACTGAGGACGGCCACGCCGGTGGCGCGGATGTCCTTGACCGGTGAATTGGCGATACGCAGGATGATGTCCAGATCGTGGATCATCAGGTCCAATACCACGCTGACTTCCGTGCCGCGCGGCGGTGCGCCTTCGCGCGGCGGCGGGAACGAGGCCAGGCGCGTGGCCTCGATGAAGCGGGCATGCGTCAGGTTCTCGTTGAGGAAGCGCATCACCGGGTTGAAGCGCTCCACGTGCCCGACCTGCAGCAGCAGGTCCTGCGCCTCGGCCATGCGGACCATCTGCTCGGCCTGGTCGTACGACGAGGCGATCGGCTTTTCGACCATCATGTGGACATTGAACGGCAATACCTGCTTGAACACCTCGAAATGCAGATCCGTGGGGACAACGATGCTGACGGCATCGACCGCCTCGGCCAGCGATTCGACCGTGTCGAAAACGCGGGTGCCGTAACGCGTGGCGATCTCCGCCGCCCGTTCGGGCGAGGCATCGTAGACGCCCGTCAGTTCCACGTCTTCCATTTCCGAGTAGATGCGGGCGTGCCACTGGCCGAGACTGCCGACGCCGATCACGCCGGCGCGAATTTTTGCATTGTTCATGGGTTGTTCTCCGTAATTGTAAAAGCGACATCCAGTTTATCAAGCTGCCTGATCAGTTCGTCGCGCTCCAGCAGGATGGCCCGCCCGGCCTCCAGCGCCAGGGCATGGATGCGTGCCTTGCGGATGGATTTGACGGTATGCAGGCCGATGACGGGAATATCGAAGCGCATGTCGTGGCCGGGCTTGGCCACCTTGACGACCACCCCCCCCACGCCACCCAGCTTGCCGGCGCGCAGGATGGCGGCATCCGTCCCCTCGAACGCCTCCACGGCCAGGATCGTGCCTTCCTTGATCACAACGGTCTGGCCAATGTCGAGACGGCTGACGGTCTTGGCGACATCGAAACCGATACGGATGTCATTGGCCTCGCTCTCGGTCGGAGCGCGGCGCGAGAGCAGTCCAGCCGTCGGCATGTGCTTTTCCATGAACGAGGAGGCGGGAAGCAATTCGATGCCGATCCGGCGGATCTCTTCGCCAACGGCGGCGAAAATCGTGTGGGCGTTGCGTTCGGGCAGCCGACGCAGCAGGCCGAGCAGCGCCCCGTCCATGCGCACACGAAAAAGGTGGGTTGGCGTGATCTGTCCGGCCATCACGGCATGGGGAATGGCGGCGGCCTGTAGGGCGTCGAGCAGGCGGCCGAGTTGGCCGAGGTAGATCCAATGGACTTCGTCGGCAACTTTCTCGATCACCGGATCGGTCTCGTGGCGGAAGGCGATGGCGGCGATGCGCGTGACCCCTTGGGCACGGGCGGAATCGGCTAGCAGCCGGGGGTAGGCACCCTTGCCGGCTATGATCGTGATCGCGTTCGGAAGCGGGGCGGCAGTTGTCATGCGGGGCTTTCGGTACGGAGTGCTAGCATTTGGTGTCGCGCAGGATCAGGTTGTTGAACTCGGCGCGGGTGGCGGCATCGTCGTGGAAGCTGCCCAGCACGGATGAAGTGGTCATCACGCTGTTCTGCTTTTCCACGCCCCGCATCATCATGCACAAGTGCCGGCATTCCATCACCACGCCGACGCCTTCGGCCCCGACCGCATCGCTGATGGCCCGGGCGATCTCGTGTGTCAGGTTCTCCTGGATTTGCAGGCGGCGGGCAAACCCGTTGGCGATGCGCGCCAGTTTGCTGACCCCGAGCACCTTGCCGTTGGCAATGTAGCCGATGTGGCATTGGCCGAAGAAGGGCAGCATGTGATGCTCGCACAGGCTGTAGATCTCGATGTTGCGCACGATGATCATGTTGTTCGCATGCGACTCGAAAACCGCGCCGTTGATGGTGGCCTCGATATCGACATGATACCCGCTGGTCAGGAATTGGTAGGCACCTGCCACCCGTTCGGGGGTCTTGAGCAGACCCTCGCGATTCGGATCCTCACCGATCTCGATCAGTAGTTCCCTGATCAGTTCTGCAACGCGCTGTGTGTTCATATTGTCTCCTAAACCCCGTAACTTCCGATTTCCGTCGGCGTGTTGTTGATTGTCTTTCCCTGCTGCCCTTCGCCTGTAGCAGTGTTCTCAGCCACCGCCTTGGCCTTGCGCTTGCGACCCCAGGGGAAAAGTACCCGGAAGAAGCCACCGATCGCCCGTCCGATGCGTGTGCTGATCGAGGGGCGCAGCAGCTTGTCCAGTCGGCGATAGCCGGCCAGCAGTTCCTCGGGCGAGAAATCCTTGCGATGCACGTTCTCCTCGAGTTCCAACTGTAGCTTCTCGGCCTCGGAATGGCTGTCGACAATATGGGCCTCGATATATTTCCAACCCAGCTCGCGCACGGCCAGCGTGCGGCGGTGGCCGGCGATCAGCTCGTTCTCGCGGGTCAGGGTGACCGGGTTGAGCTGGCCGTGGTTCTGCAGGCTTTCCATCAGCGGCTTGAGATCACCGATATCGATGCGGACACGGTCCTTGATGACGATATCCTGGACAGGGACTTTCATAAGACTCCTCGCGCGTTGGGGTAATCTGTAAATGCCCTGCGACGCTAGCACTTTGCCGATGCGGATGCAAGCTTCTGTACGATCTTCAACGCGGGGGGGGCAGGAAGGGAATCACACCAGGCCGTCTTTCGATTTTTTACAATGCGTGATTTTATCACCGTTGACGGTGTGTTGCCACGCCTTTAACATTACATTTCAGTGCTGTGGTACCGTCGATCCGGATCGGGTATTGCCACCTGACCTTTTGTCGGCGGATTTCGTTCAGGGGTGAGGACAACACATAAAGGAGACGATATGGGCGCACAGGTATGGGAACTGTTGGACCGCAAGGGTAACGGCGTGATCGGTGTTCAGGCCACGCAGACGGTATACGAGGCCGTCAAGGAAATGGCCGATAACAACATCGGTTGCGTGGTCGTGCTGACAAAAACCGGTGCGCTCTCGGGCGTCTGCTCCGAACGCGATGTCTTCCGCAAGGTTGTGCTCGACGGCAAGAACGCGAGGAAGGTCGAGGTTCGCGAGGTCATGACGCCCAAGCGCAAACTGGTCACCGTGACCAAGAAAACCACCCTCAACGAGTGCATGGAACTGGTCACCGAAAAGCGCATCCGGCATCTGCCGGTGCTCGACGACGCGGGCAAACTGGCGGGCATGATTTCGATCGGTGATGTAGTCAAGGGGCTGGCTGTCGAGAAGGAGATGATGATCCAGCAGCTCGAGCACTACATCGGCAGCTCGCTTTAATTATGAAACAAACCGCACGAACGGGAGTCTGTGCAAAACGGGGATGAGCATTAATGTAGCCCGGTTGCACCGCAACTGAGGCAACGCGATGCGCTTACGGTTTCGCAAATCACCACGAGTATGGCTAATAACCGTTTGCTTGCACGTGCAACGCTGAAGCCGCGCTCGCGGCGCGAGCGGGCTAAAGAGGGCGACGTGTCGGTTGTTTTTCAGGCAGGCGTTTTTTGAAGGCAAGAGTAGAGAAAGGACATCGGTTATGACAGAGGCCAAATGCAGTTGCTGCGGCGAATGCGCCGAGCCCGACGAGGCGCAGTTGATGGCGCAGTTCGAGACAATGTTGCCGGAATACACCGACAAGCCTGGCGGGCTGATTCCCGCCCTGCAGGTTTGCCAACGGCTTTTCGGTTATCTGCCGAGGATCGCGATGGAGCGGATCAGCGAGGCGTTCGGCAAACCCTACAGCGAGGTGGCCGGCGTGGTCAGCTTCTATTCCTTTTTCTCCACCGTTCCTCGCGGCAAGCATCTTGTGCGGGTCTGTTTGGGAACGGCCTGCTATGTGCGCGGTGGCAAGGAGGTGCTACAGGCCTTGAAGCACGAGCTTGGCATCGAGGTGGGGGAAACAACCGAGGACCGTCAGTACTCCCTGGACGTCGGGCGCTGTTTCGGCGCTTGCGGGCTGGCACCGGTGATCATGGTGGACGACGATGTGCATCAGCGCGTGAAACCGGCCAAGGTCGGCGAGCTGCTGGCGCGTTATGCAGAGACGGAAACGGCAGTCAGCGAAGGAGCGGCGGCATGAGCAAAATCAAGACGACAGAAGCGCTCTGTGCCTGGCGCGAGACGTTGAAGGCGCAGCAGAAGGCCGATGCGAAGGAACGTGAACCGCTGATGATCTGTTTCGGCGGTAGCTGCCTGGCATCGGGGGCCGAGAAAGTCAAGGCGGCCCTGGAGGCGGAGTTGAAGGCGCAGGGCATGTCGGACGCGGTCTCGCTGGTCAGTACCGGCTGTATGGGGCCCTGCGTGCTGGGGCCGGTCATGCTGGTGGGGCGTGACCAGTCGTTCTACCAGGGCGTCAAACCCGAGGATGCCGCCGATATCGTGGCGCATCTCAAGACGGGCAAGGTGGTTGACCGGCTGATTTTGAAGAGCGCCGACGGCAAGGTTCCCTATCCTTGCCGCCAGGATATCGACTTCTTCAAGCGGCAGACCAAGATCGTGCTGCGCAACTGCGGCGAGATCGATCCCGAGAAGCTCGAGGATTACATTGCCCGCGACGGGTACCAGGCCCTGGCCAAGGTGCTGACGATGGATTCGGCGGGAGTGATCGAGCAGATGAAGGCCTCGGGGCTGCGCGGACGCGGCGGTGCCGGCTTCCCGACCTGGATGAAGTGGAGCTTCACGGCCAAGAGCGAGGGCGATACCAAGTACGTCCTCTGCAACGCTGATGAGGGCGATCCGGGCGCGTACATGGATCGCAGCGTGTTGGAAGGTGACCCGCACAGCATCGTCGAGGGCATGGCGATTGCGGCGTTCGCGGTCGGGGCGGCGCAGGGCTATGTGTATGTGCGGGCGGAATACCCGCTGGCGGTCGAGCGCCTACAGAAGGCGATTGATGCGGCCAAGGCGCATGGTCTGCTCGGCAAGCATATCCTCGGCAGCGCGTTCGCATTCGACCTTGAGATCCGTATGGGCTCGGGCGCGTTCGTCTGCGGCGAGGAAACTGCCCTGATCGCCTCGATCGAGGGCAAGCGCGGCGAGCCACGCCCACGCCCGCCGTTCCCGGCGCAGAAGGGGCTGTGGGGCAAACCGACGGTGCTCAATAACGTTGAGACCTATGCCAACGTACCGGCGATCATCCTCAAGGGTGGCGCGTGGTATGCCTCCTACGGCACCGAGAAGAGCAAGGGCACCAAGGCCTTCGCCCTGGCGGGTGCGGTGCGCAATACCGGACTGGTGGAAGTGCCGGTCGGTACCTCGCTAGGCGAGCTGATCTACGATATCGGCGGCGGCATCCTCGACAACAAGGCATACAAGGCCGCGCAGATCGGCGGTCCCTCGGGCGGTTGCATTCCCAAGCAGCACCTGAACGTGCCGCTGGATTACGAATCGCTGGCCGAGCTGGGCGCGATCATGGGCAGCGGCGGGTTGATCGTGATGAACGAGGACACCTGTATGGTCGACGTCGCCCGCTTCTTCATGGAATTCGTGCAGGAGGAATCCTGCGGCAAGTGTTCGCCCTGCCGTGTGGGTACCAAGCGCATGCTCGAGATCCTGGACCGGATCTGTAGCGGGCAGGGGAAATTGGAAGACATCGATACCCTGATCGATCTGGGCACGTTCATCAAGGATGCCTCCTTGTGTGGTCTGGGACAGACGGCGCCGAACCCGGTGCTCTCGACCCTGCGGCACTTCCGTCACGAGTACATCGCGCATATCCGCGATCACCACTGCGAGGCGGGCGTCTGCGCGGGGCTGGTGCGCGCCCCTTGCCAGAGCGCCTGTCCGGCCGGGGTGGATATTCCCGGCTTTGTGGCACTGGTCGGTGAGCAGCGTTATGCGGAGGCCCTGCGGCTGCACCGCGAGCGCAACCCGTTCGCGGCGATCTGTGCGCGGGTCTGCTTCCATACCTGCGAGGACCGCTGCCGGCGGGCATCGCTCGACGATAGTGTCTCGATCCGCGGCATCAAGCGCTTCATGGTCGACCAGGAGGTGACCGTGCAGAAGCCCGAGTGCCGCGAAAACGCGGTCAACGCGGCACGCAAGGTCGCGATCATTGGCGGTGGACCGGCCGGGCTTTCCTGCGCGTACTTCCTGGCTCGCCTGGGGTACAAGCCGGTGGTGTTCGAGCGCGAGTCGCGTCCCGGCGGCATGCTGGTGCAGGCGATCCCCGCCTACCGCCTGCCGCGCGAGCTGGTGGCCCGCGAGATCCGCATGATCGAGTCGACCGGCGTGGAGATCCGCACCCAGCAGGCGCTCGGCAAGGACTTCTCGCTCGATAGCCTGCGCCAGGATGGCTACGAGGCGGTTTGCGTGGCGGTGGGTGCCCCGGACGGCGTGATGCTGCGCCTGGAGGGAAGCGATTCTCCGAATGTCGTGGAGGCCATGACGTTCCTGCGGGAGTACAACATCCGCGGTTCAGTCCCGGTCGGCAAGCAGGTGGTGGTGATCGGTGGCGGCAATGCCGCGATCGATGCCGCCCGTACGGCGCTGCGACTCGGGGCGGACAAGGTCACGATCCTCTACCGGCGGACGCGCGAGGAGATGCCCGCCTATGCCGAGGAGATCGAGGCGGCGATCGAGGAGGGCGTGACGGTCGAGTGCCTGATGTCGCCAGAAGCCTTTGAACGCAAGGATGGCAAGGTCACCGGTGTGCGCTGCGCACCGATGCGGCTGGGCGACTTCGACCGTTCCGGCCGGCGGTGCCCGGAGGCGGATGCGGCGAAGACGAAGGTGATGCCGGCCGACCAGGTGATCCTGGCTGTCGGCCAGGCACTCGATGTGCGCGGCTTGCTGGGCGATGAGGTGGAATTGACCGACTCCGGCTGGCTTAAGGTCGATCCGGTGACTGGCGCGACCTCGGTCGAGTGGCTGTTCGCCGCCGGCGACGCGACAACCGGCCCTTGGTCAGTTGTCGGTGCGATCGGTGATGGCGAGAAAGCCGCCGTGGGAATCGACCAGTCCCTGACGGGTTCAAAACACGCCTTCTGGCGCCAATACCACGAGGTCCAGACCGATTACGATCCGGATGCTGATCCGGTCGAGTACCCGCGTTCGAAGATGCCAGAGATCCCGGTCGACCGGCGACGGAACAACTTCGACGAGGTGGAGCAGTCCTGGAATGAGAGCACGGCGATACGGCAAGCCAAGCGTTGTCTGCGTTGTGATTTCGGTAAATGTCTATCGGTGGCGGAATAGGAGCATTGAATCATGGCTACATTGACAATCAATAACAGAACATTGACGGTGCCGGATGACGCCACGCTGCTATCGGCGGCGGCACTGGCCGGGATCAAGAT
>CAZOXS010000046.1:0-13516 GCA_964583785.1 uncultured Victivallales bacterium | reverse complement strand
ACACGCCTTCGCAGGGGGCGTACAATAGTGGCAGCGGAGCCTGGACGCTGGGTACGCTGACTGTGGGGGCGGTGGCCACACTGGAAATCGAGGCCACGGTTGATGGTGGCACGATGGGAAGTTACATCACGAATGTGGCGCAGGTCACGTCTGCCGACATGCCGGATCCGGATCCGGACAATAATGAGGACTCGGCTGTCGTTTATGTCAGCGCGCTGAATATCACCAAGACCTCGGACGTGGCGGTATCGGTCCAGCCCGGCGGGATTATTACTTATACGGTTGTGGTTTCCAATGCGGGGGCGGTGGCACATTCCAATGTGGAAATATCGGATGTCTTGCCAGCGGGAACGACCTATGTGCCGGATAGCGTGCTGGCAACACTTAATCCTCCTTCGTCCTCACCGGGAACGACTTCGATTGTCTACAACAGCAGCTCCAGTTTTGTTGTTCCGAACGGCGTGACCAATGCCGTAGTTCAAGTCTGGGGTGGCGGTGGTCGCGGGGGTACGCGCACTTCGCGAGGAGAGGGAGGAGGTGGCGGTGGTGGCGCTTACTCTCGCAGTACGGTGACACTGACGCCCGGTTCGACCAACACCGTGACCGTGGGCTTGGGGAGTACTTCCACGGCTGCCGGCGGTGATTCCTGGTTCGGGTCTACCATTACCGTAATGGCCAAAGGGGGTAACAGTGCGGCCAATAATTCGTTGACGGGGGCTACCGGCGGTGTGAATTCCGCAGGTTTTGGGACTGTTCGCCATAGCGGAGGTAATGGTGCAACTGCCGTTAAAAACGCTTACGCTGGCGGCGGCGGGTCGTCGGCCGGAACCAATAGTGTTGGGGTCAATGCGACGGGGGCGGCTGGGGCGATTGCTCCAGCGGGGGGCGGCAATGGCGGTAACGCCGGTCCCAGTAGACCCTCAAACGGATCGCCGGGGCAGGCTCCGGGTGGAGGTGGCGGAGGGGCGCGCAGAGCCAACTCTGGAACATATACTGGCGGTGCAGGTGCGGATGGCCGTGTGATCATTACCTATGCGCTTCCGCCGATTCTTGGAACTTCAGGTGCCCCCCCGAATCTGGCTTCCGGCTGGATTCTGGAACACGGGCAGACGCTTGCTGTTACCTTCCAGGTGGAAGTGGATGATCCGCTGGATCTGATGGCGATCACGAATACGGCGACGGTGACGAGCGATCTGCTGCCGTTGACGGTACCAGCAACGGTTGTTGATGAAGTGATTCCCGTGGATCTGGGGATTGGCAAGGTCGCGAACCCAACGGTTGTGAATGAGGGATCCAATGTGGTGTTCACCTTGTCGCTGACCAACTTCAGCAGTCTGGTGGCGGCGACAGGGGTTGAAGTCACGGATGTCATCCCCGCCGGTTTTGATTTTGTGAGTTCCTCGGCCAGCACGGGCTCGTACAACGACGTCACTGGCATCTGGACGGTGGGCACGGTTCCCTCCAATGGCGTAGTAACGATGGAACTGACGGTTGAGGCTGCCATGGGTTCTGCCGGTCAATACGGGACGAATGTGACTACGATCAGCGCGTCGGATCAGGTGGATACGAATCCTTCGAACAACACCGCCCAGGCGGTCGTGCTGGTGCGCGGTGCGGATCTGGCGTTGACCAAGACCGTGAACAATCCGGCACCCAACGAGGAAACCGAGGTCACCTACACGATCACGGTCGAGAATCTGGGACCATCCGATACGACCGGCGTGACGGTGCTCGAACCCCTGACCAATGGCATCACGTATGTTTCGCATAGTGCCAGCCTGGGAACGTATAGCACGAATTCAGGCGTATGGACGGTTGGAGCCCTGACCAACGGGCAAATCGAAACGCTCTCGATCACGGTGGAGGTGGATGCTGGCACGATTGGCACCACGATCACGAACCTGGCGCAAATCACGAATAGCGACCTACCAGACCCAAATCCGGCCAACGACGAGGATACCGCCGAATTGGCGGTCAGTGGGTTGCGTGTGACCAAGGTTTCCGATGTGGTCGACTTTGCCTATCCGGGGAGCAACATCACCTACACAATCGTGGTGACGAACATGGGGGCCACGGCGCACACGGGCGTCCAAGTGACGGATGTGCTGCCTGCCGGAACGACATATGTGCCCGGCAGTGCAGAAATTACTGGGCCACTGCAGATCAGCGACACATTCCGCGATGAATTCAATGCGGTTGCATATACGAATAATGACGGAAGCCTGAATTGGAATGGCGACTGGAGCGAAGGTGATCCGGCGGGCACTGCTGGTCCGGTTGGAGATTATGTTGGGATCGCGGGTGGCCGGTTGGTGATGCACTATACATATGTCAATGACGAGTGGGCCATGCGCGATGCGGATCTGAGCGATTATGAGTCGGCCGAATTCACGTTTGATTGGGAAACAGCAGGGTTGGATGCGGGGGAAACCATTTCCGTGCTGGTGTCCAGTAACGGTGCCGATTTTGTGGAACTGGCTCAACTTGGCGGCACGGGGACAGGCACCGAGACATATGATGTTACCGCCTACATTTCAACAACCACGACCATCCGATTTGAAAATCTGAGTGAAAATTGGGAAAGCGGCGAATACGCCTACTTCGATAACGTGGAAATTGAAGCGTTTCGTAAAGTGGTGACCAACGCGCCAGCAGGGCCGCCGCCGAATCTGGTGTCAAACATCACCCTACAGGCCGACGAGGCGATTACCATCACATTCGAAGTAACGGTCGATAATCCGTCGGTGCTCACGCAGATTGTCAATACAGTTTCAGTCACGAGTGATGACCAGCCTGTGCCGGTAACGGCCACGGTCTTAGACCCGGTGCCTTATACCGATCTCGGGGTTGTTAAGTCGGTTGACGATGACAATCCGAACGAGAACGACACGGTGGTCTATACAATTACGCTGACCAATCATGGTCCGGCGGACACCAAGGGCGTGGTGCTTGAGGATGTTCTGCCCGCTGGGGTGACGTACGTGACGAATACGACCAGTCAGGGCACCTTTAATTCCGGGACGGGTGTCTGGACGGTCGGAGCCTTGGATAGTCTTGATTCCGTGACGCTGACGCTTACGGCCACGGTTGATCCGGGGACGGCCGGTTCATCCATCACGAATACCGCCACCATCACGACCAATGATCTCTCCGATCCGAATCCGGATAACGATCAGGATGATGCGGTTATCCAGGTGATCGCCGTGGATATCGGTGTCGGGAAATCCGTCAGTCCGCCGGTCCCCTTCGAGAAGGAGCAATTGGTCTATACGATTGCGGTGACCAATTTGGGTCCCGATACGGCAACGGGTGTGGTGGTGACGGATGAACTGCCTGCCGCGCTAACCTATGTGTCCCATCATGCCAGTGCTGGCAGCTACGCCACCAATACCGGCGTATGGTCCGTCGGAACCTTGACCTCGATGCAGGTTGAAACCCTGACGCTGACAGCCTACGTGCCTGTCGGCACGTCCGGTACGAGAATCACCAACACGGCGACGGTGACAGCGGTGGCCCAGGTGGACACCAATGCGCTGAATGACACCGCCTCGGTTGTGGTGGAGCCGGAAGAGCCGCCGCTGCTGATCGACAAGACCTCGAATGCTGCCGCTTTGTTCGGTCCCGGCGATACGATCACGTACACGATCGTGGTATCGAACCAAAGCAGCCAGGCGCAGACCGGGATTGCGTTGTCCGATCCGCTTCCGACAGGCGTATCACTGGTGCCTGACAGCGTTAACATATTCGGCCCGGTCAACACCAACTCGACGTTTCTGGATCGGTTCGATGCAATAGCGTATACGAATAACAACGGTACGCTTAATTGGACCGGGAACTGGATCGAGAGCGAGGGGGATGGTCCATCCGGCGGGGATACGCGGGTCACGACTGACAGTGGACGGGGTCCCTCCACGCTGCGGTTTGGCGGCGGCAGCAGGACCCTTGCCCGCGAGGCCAATCTGGATGCTTATACGAATGCCACGTTGTCGCTTGTTTACCGTCGTGACGGACTGTTGGATGCTGCCGATTTTGTTGAGTTGCAGGTGTCGTCCAATGGTGTGGCGGGTACGTGGACGACGATTGCCACGTATGCGGGTCCGGCGACCGATGCGGCATACAGCACGAATAGTTTTGACATTACTGCCCATATTTCGACGAATACGGCCATACGGTTTTCCAGTCCGGCCGGTAACACGCCAGGCAACCGGGTGTGGTTTGATAATGTGCAGATTGCGGTGCCGGTTCGGGCTGATGCGAATGTTGCAGGTAGTGCGCCCCCCAGTCTGGCGACAGGTAGGACACTGGAGCCGGGAGAGGCATTCACGGTAACGTTTGATGTAACGGTGGACGATCCGGCGACGGTCTCGCAGTTCGTCAATACAGCCAGTGTGGTGTCGGATCAGATGTCAGAACCGGTGACGGATACGGTCAGCGATTCCATTGCCTTGGCCGCTTTGGCTGGATTGGTGTGGTTTGACGGTGACGGCGATGGCATACAGGATGCGGGGGAGACGAATAGGATCATGAATTTGCCGGTGACACTGCTGAAGATCGAAGGGGGTGTCACCAATGAGTTCCGCACCTCGACGACCGCAGCGGATGGACGTTACGCATTCACAAACCTGTTGCCGGGGGTTTACGCGGTGCGCTGGGATCTGACGACGGCAACCGGAAGCAATGTCCGCGTGACATCGCCACTCCAAGGGGGGGACGAGACCGTTGACAGTGACGGCGAATTCTTTACAACACCCAACGGGACTGGCGGTTTGGTCAGCACGCGTTCACTTTCCCTCGCCGCCGGTGCTTACGAGGATGCTATCGATCTCGGGTTCACGTACCTGCTGAGCACACGCGCCGAACTGTCCTCACTCTGGGGCGAGTGGCGCGACAAGGTTGGTCATGTGGTCTGGCGTACGAGCTCGGAGTGGGGCACGGCGGGCTTCTTCCTGTATCGGCTCGATCCCGAAACCGGCGTTGAAACGCGATTGAACGAGTCGCTTGTCGTCTCGGCGTTCAACGAGGCCGGAGCGCAGTACGAGCTGGCTGATCCGCTGTCCGCCTACGGGGCTGAGACCCTGTACCGTCTGGAGGAGATCGAGCTTTCCGGTCAGGTGCGCGATCTGGGCACGCATACGGTGACGTTCACGGTTCCGCAAAAGACGTTCCTCAACGAAATGGAGATCCAGTATGCGGTACAGCCTGTAGAAGCCGAGGAAAATGGGGTCTTGTCCGGTCCGACTGAGCTCCTAACCGTTCGTTTCCGCAAGTCCGGCGTCTACGGTATCGCGTTTGAGGCGATTGCCGCCACGCTGGGGCTTGCGGTGGATGAGGTTTCGGCGTTGGCGGCGGATCACGGATTGGTGCTCTCGTGCCTCGGTCAGGATTCCGTACCGTACCTGGTCGACGGACAGCGTATCCTGTTCTATGGGGTCGCGACGGATAACTGGTATGCGCGCGATGCCGCCTATCAGCTTGCGGTGGGCGAGGGGTTGGCCATGCGGCGGCGCGATCCGGGGGCTTCCTCGGGCGAGTCTGTGGTGCCGATGATGGTGCGTTTCGAGGAGGATGTCTATCCGCGCCAAAGCGTACCGGTCCGTCCACGGGACTACTATTACTGGGACCGCTTGGTCAGTGGCAATGCCACGCTCGGTTCGAAGTCATTTGCTCTCAACCTGACCGGCTACGCGGGTGGTCCCCTACCCTTGAAGGTGGCTCTGATCGGTGCTTCAAGCACCGTGCGCGATCCTGATCACTGCGCCCGGTTCGAGTTTAACGGGACGTTGATCGGTGAGGTCACGTTCGACGGCTTCGACAGTCTTGTGGCGGAACTGGAGGTGCCGGCATCGGCGGTCGTTGACGGTGTCAATACCCTGCGGGTCAGTGGCGTACTCCTGCCGGGCCAGACACACAGCTTCTTCTTCGTGGACTGGATCGAGGCCGCTTTTGCGCGGGCACTTCGTCCTGAGGCAGGGACGCTGCACGTCAATGGCGATTCGGCCCGCCCCGTGGCGGCGGCGGGCTTCGCACGTCCGATTGTCCTGTCGCTGGCGGATCCTGCCTACCCCGTTCGTCTGGCCCATGCCGACGGCAGTTCCACCGCCTGGCTGGCGGCGGTTGACGGTGAGCCGCTGGTATTGGTCGATGCGGATCGGGTGCCGATGCTATCGCCCGAGCCGGCCGTGTCCTCGGCGTGGTTCATGGACGAGGGCAGTCGGATCGACTACCTGATCATCACCTCGCGCACCCTGGCACCGACCGCCGAGACGTTAGCTGACTATCGCCGCGAGCAGGGGTTGCGGGTCGGCGTGGCCACTTACGAGGATATTTCTGACCTGTTCGGACGCGGCCTGCGCACACCGGAAGTGGGGCAGTGGCTGCTGGCTTATGCGCACAAGCACTGGAAGGCGGCCCCCTGGATGGTGCTGCTGGCCGGTAATGGGAATTATGATTATCTCAACACCTACGGGACCGGCAATAATCATGTGCCGCCATTGCTGCATTCCATTCCCGACGGTCTTTTCGCGGCGGATGGCCTGCTGGCTGATTTGACGGGGGATGGCCTGCCCGATCTGGCGATCGGTCGCCTTCCTGCCCGGACCAGCAGCGAGCTGGCCGTGATGATCGCCAAGATCCAGGACTACGAGCAATCCTTCGGCTCGCCTTGGCAGGACCAGATCGTGCTGGCGGCGGACAAGACCGATGCGGCCGGTGCCTTTATGGCGGATAGCGAGCAACTGGCCGCGCAACTGCCACCGGAATCGGTTGTCGACCGGCTTTATCTGGACGCGATGACCGATGCTGTGGCCAATGCCGCGCTGATCTCGCGCATCAATTCGGGGGTTGGATTCGTGCATTATACTGGCCACGGTGGACGCGACAACCTGAGCCGGATCCTGCGCGGCGCGGATGTGGCACAGCTCAACAACGCCAGTGCGCCCTCTGTGCTGGTGGCCTTGAGCTGTCTGGTCGCCCGTTTCGAGGCACCAAACGGGGACTGTCTCGGTATGCAGCTCATGCGTCGCAGTGGCGGCGGTACGGTGGCCGTTCTTGCGCCTTCGGGACTCTCTTATAACGAGTCTGCCGTGGCGCTTGGCGAGGCTTTCCACGCGCAACTTCGCGAGCAACGGGTTGGGACGCTCGGGGTGGCCTTCCTACGGGCACGGCATGCCTCCGCGGCGGATGGGCTGGGCGAGGGAACCCGGGCAATATACAATCTGCTGGGCGATCCGGCCCTGCGGCTGGGGGGTATCATGGGGATCGATGACGACGCGCAGAACTTTGCGCAGTGGCGGTGGAATCTGTTGGCACCTGATGAATTGGCGGAGACCGGACAGGACTTGACAACGGGAACCGGTGGCGACGTCGGGGCCTTCGCGCAGTATGCGTTCGGCGTCTCGTCCACCCAGCCTTCGCCCATTCGCGGCATCCAGTCGATTTCGCTCACGCCTGATGGGAATGTGTCGATCGACTGGTCGCGGCGTCGGCAGGCGCGTGATCTTCGCTACCGCCTGCTGGTATCCGAGGATCTGGTGTATTGGGAGGAGGCACCGCCGGATGTCGAAACCCTCACGCAGGGGAATACGCCCGATGGCGTGATGGAGAATGTGAGCAGCCGGATCAACCGCCAGCGTAGCAACCGGCTCTTCTTCCGAATCGACGTGCAGCAGGAGTAGCGTGAGTGGGTAAATGGGATAAGCAGAATATGACAAGTTGCATAACGGGACTCGCAGGGTTACAATGCTGACCGAAATGACAATGTATGCGGTCAATGGGCGCGTGGTGCTGCGGCGGATTGGCGAGGACGTCCTGCTGGTGCCGGTCAGTGGTCCGGCGGCAACGGATGGCGGGCGAGTCTATCCGCTCAACGCCACGGCGGAGATCATCTGGTCGCATCTGGTGGCGGGTGCCCGTGTTCCGGATATTGTCGATGACCTGGTCAAGCGATACGAGGCGACGCGCGAACAGGTTCAGGCGGATGTCGCTGATTGCATCGAGACGTTCTTGTCGGAGCATTTGCTCAATAAGGTGGCGTTATGAAGGATTGCTTCCAGGTGGCGGAGACGACGCCGTGGCTGGCGGGTTTTCGCCGCCGTGCCGGACAATCGCGGATTCCGATCACGGCGATGCTCGAGCTGACCCGTCGTTGTAACTTGCGTTGCCGTCATTGCTATCTCGGTGAACAGCATCTGCATGAACGCGCGAAGGAACGCGATACGGAGGCAGTCAAGGCCTCGATCCGCGAATGGAGCGAGGCGGGGTGTCTGCATCTGGTCATCACGGGGGGGGATCCGATGATGCGTCCGGATTTTGTCGACATCTACCAGTACGCCTGCGAGCAGGGGCTGCTGGTGACGGTTTTCTGCGACGGGATTCTGGTTGATGACCGGATACTCGCCTGTTTTTCGAGCTATCCACCCCGCAGCATTGAGATCTCCGTGTACGGTGCGACGGCTGAAACCTACGAGTCCGTTACCCGTGTGCCGGGGTCGTATGGGCAGGCGTGGAAGGGGATTCATCGCCTGTTGGAAAAGGGTCACCGGGTTTTTCTAAAGACCGTACTCCTGTCGATCAACCGGCACGAGCTGGGTGCCATGAAGGCGCAAGCGGAGCGGCTGGGGTGCCATTTCCGCTATGATGCCGCGATATTCCCCTGTCTGCTGGACGGTTCGCGCGCGCCCCTGTCGTTGCGTGTGCCGCCTGAAGACGTCGTGGCGGCAGAGCTTGAGGACGCGGCCCTTGTGGAACGCTTCAGGAAGGCAATCCGGCATTTGGAAGCGGCACCCGAATCGGACGCGCTGTACCAGTGCGGGGCCGGCCGGATCGCCTTTTGTTCCGATCCCTATGGCACGTTGTCTCCCTGCCTTTTGGCGACGCCGTACCGCTATGAGCAGAATGGTCGCCCGTTCCGGGATGTCTGGAATCAGGATCTGGTGCAGATTCGGCAACGGAAGCGGCAGAAGTATGGGAGTGTACTGGCGGCTGGTGGTTTGCGCGGGGCCTGTACGCATTGTCCGGCCATTAACTATCTGGAGACTGGCGATGAGGAAACCGATTCGCCGTATATGGAACAAACGACGCGGTTGCGATACGCGGCCATGATGAAGTGAGGGGAATGGGAAAATGACAATCATCCCGGATGAAAAAGCGAGAACGGATGCCACGGGGAGCGTTCCCGAAGGTGGGCGTTCGCCCTATGAGCGACCGCTTGTCACGCGGGTCGATCTGGCTCTGGAAGAGACGATGTCGAAAGGCTGCAAGCAGGAGTCTGATTCCGGGTGTATGGTGGAAGACAGCACGATGTTCGACGCGGGATCGTGATGAGCTGCCTTCAATTTAGAATAGGGCCCGTCGGCTGGGCATTGCAGGCCGCCGGGGCGGGCGAGATTCGATATCCGGCGGCTGCTTATGCGCCGTTTGTGGTGACGGACGGGGCCGGCTGGCCGCCGCCGGTCCTGATGTCGTTGGCGGTACGGGCGGGAGGATGCCAGGCTCCTGAGTCGGAACCGCTGTTCCGGGCAGGACGGAACTGGGCGTTATGGGATGATGGGGATGGTTTTTTCGTGGCGTCCGGGCGTGAAGGCAACCCGGCGCGTCGGGGGTGCCGGGTTTGCCGCAGACTGACGGATGGGGTGTTATGGGCAGGGGATCAGCCCCTCGATAGTCCGCTACGTTATCCGCTGGACCAGGTGCTTTCCTGGGGCATGCTGGCGCGGTGCGGCGGGATCTTGCTGCATGCGGCGGGGGTGGTGCGGGATGGGGTTGGATTGGTCTTTGCAGGGAAAAGCGGAGCGGGGAAGTCGACGGTATCCGGGCTGTGCCATACCGCTGGGTGGGATGTGCTGAATGATGATCGCGTGATGATTTATCAGGAAGTGGGGGAATGGAAAGTCGCGGGCACCCCCTGGCATGGATCCGGCCGTTTCTGGCAGAACCGCCAGGTTCCGCTTGGCGGCATTTTTGTGTTGCAGCAGGATCGGGTTGATGTCGCCGTGCAACTGGGCGTACGGGAGGCGCGGCTGGCCCTGCTGGATTCTGTCTCGGTCCCTTGGTTTGAGCCGTCTTGGTCGCAGGGCGCCCTGGATGTCGTGGCGGCTGTGACGGCGGTCGTGCCGGTATCGCGGTTCCGGTTTACGCGGTCGGTCTCGGCCGTGGCGGCGTTGGAAAAACAGTTTTGAAACGGGTTTAAAACGGATTCGATGGGCGATGAGGAAAGCGCCAGAAGGCGTAAAAAAGACGTAAAAAATGGACTTTATGCCAGACAATGCCCCAGAAACGCGCGGTTCCTGTATCCAGTTTGAGTCGCTTGCCGCAGCGATATCGCATAGTGGCGACGCCAATGACCTGTTTTTGCCTGATCTTATCAGGGGCTCCAAGCCCGGCATCGCCACGCATCCAGAGATCATCGCCGCACTTGCGAACCAGCCGGTGCAGCACCAGTCGTCCGTGATGTCTGAAGAGCAGGATGCCGCCGGGCCGCAGGTCGTTTGGCTGCAAAGGGCGTACTTCAATGGACTCGCCGGACCGGATAAGCGGCTTCATGCTGGGGCCGAAGGCCGTGAATTGGACGGACTCCCCCTGCTGGAGAAGTTCCTCGACCAGTTGCCTTGCGTGCGGCTGGCCACCTGAGTTGTATGTGTTACGTGGCATGTTAGATATATTTTATAGGTAAGCCGACCACCCGGGGCGCCGGGCGAAAAGGAGGGTGGTAACTTTTTTGAAGCACTGGGTGAAGTCGGGAGAGATTAAGGCGAACGAATAGGGCGAAAGATTAGGGTTTAATGCTGTTCCCTTAATCTTTTACCTAATCTTTCGCCCTAATCTCTGATGCGCATAGAGTATAAATGAATCGAAGTTAGTAAGCGGAGGGTAGCCAAAATGCGTTTAAATACAAGTCATGTTTTAACGAGGCGCGTTTTCGCGGGACAGTTCATGCTGGTTTTAGCCATGACGACAGGGGACATCCATGCCGCACAAACGCGCTATGGCGAGGCGGTCGTGGTCAACCGGGTGGGCGATGCCCATGCCTATTTGATCGAGGGGCCGATGCACGAGGGCCGTCGTCGGCGGGTTGATCTGGTCGAGAACAGCAGTGTCGGCGAGACGGCCAGGATCTCGACCGGGCGCGATGGGCGGTTGTGCCTGGCGCTTTCACCGGGGGCGGTGATCTGCGTGGCACCAGGCACGGATCTGACGTTACAGCAACTCCGTATGGCCGCCGATGGTCTTCCGCCGCGCGAGGAGGATCTGGTTCGCCGGGTTTATATCAATGTCAGCAAGGGTAGGGTCATGGTCCATGCGGGTGCTCCGGTTCCATCAATGGATATCCGGGTGCGGACCGGTGACGGGGAAGTCCGTGCCGGTGGCGGCACGTTCGCGGTCGCCCGCCAGCAGGATGGGTCTTGGGCTGTGTTCAATGATGCGTTTGATCAGGATATCATTCCCGAGAATGGGACTCCGCTGGCGTTAAAGGGGAACGCGGTTGCCGTGATGCAGCGAGGCGCTGATGGTGCGGCGGAAGCCAGACTGGTTGACTCGCTGGCCGATTCACCCTTGCGCAAGTTTGAAGTCTGCGAGGTTTTCTTCAAGGATCTTGAGCCGTTTCTGGAAGATCCGGTGCGGTTCGATCGCCAGGGCTTGTCAACGTACATCGGCGGCGCGGGCGGCTCTGTCAAATTTGTTGGTGGTGATATCACGGCGGTTGATGTCAGCCCTTCATTCCGTCCGGTGCCGGTCGCCAATGTGCAGCCGCGTGTGGACGCTGGCGGTCAGAGTGGCGATAGACGCTGGGGGACACAGCGCATATGGGATTGGTATGCCCGCATCGGCCCGGTCAAGGGCTTCAACTATGTCCCCCGCTATGCCGTGAACTCGACCGAGATGTGGATGGAGAACACCTTTAATCCCGATATCATCGGGCAGGAACTCGGCTGGGCAAGGAATGCCGGTTACACGGCAGTTCGTGTCCAGCTCCAGTCGGAGGTCTGGCGGCATGATGCCGACGGCTTCCTGGAGCGGCTGGATAAATTCCTGGAACTGGCGCAGCGCAACGGCATGCGGGTCGTGCCGATCCTGTTCGACGATCTGAACCTTGCCGGGGTGGAGCCCGTGGTCGGCCCCCAGCCCGATCCGTCACCGGATACGCACAACAGCCGCTGGACGCCCAGTCCGGGACCGTCCAAGGTGGCCGACCGGGCCGCCTGGGGCGAGCTGGAGTCATATGTCGATGCCGTCGTCAAAAAATTCCGGCGTGATGACCGGGTGCTCTTCTGGGACCTGTACAACATGGCCGGTGCCGGATCAATGGGCGAAACCTCGCTGCCCCTGATGGATCAGACCTTCAACTGGGCACGGAATGCCGATCCGGAGCAGCCGCTGGCGGTTGCCGCCTGGACTCGGTTCGGCAGTGCCATGACGACGCACAAGCTCGAACGGTCCGATCTGGTGACCTTCCAGTCGTTCGATGCGCCGCAACAGACCGAAGCTCTGCTGACGTTGCTGCAGCGGTATGAACGTCCGGTTATCTGCACCGACTGGTTGTTGCGTCAGAATGGCAATGATTTCGAATCGATGCTGCCCCTTTTTGCAGTCCACCGTGTGGGCTGGTTCAACCGCGGGCTTGTCAATGGCCGTACCCAGACCTGGCTCCAGCAGACGCAGTTTCGTTCAGAGCAAAACCCGGATCTCTGGCAGCACGATGTGTTCCTGGACAATGGCGAACCCTACAGTCTGCAGGAAGTCGAGCATATCAAGGCGTTTCGTTTCATGGAGACGCCCCAATGAGAAAACAACAGGTCGGCATATGCCTTTTGCTTTGCGGCAGCCTTGCACGGCTGGTGTCGGCCTCGGGTATTGATACATACGCTTCCGGTTTCTACACAAGGGGCGTTGATGCGGCGTTGTATGTCGATCGCGAGGATTCGGCTTTAGCTCCGTATCATGTGCCGATCGGGCCGCGCTTGGTGTTGTTGCCGCGCATCACGATCAGCGCGGCTTTCGAGGATAACCCGACACTGAGCAGCGGTACCCCGGAACGGGCGGAAACCGTCTATGTCGTGCCGGGCATCATGCTGCTGTACGGTCGTCCGGATCGGAATCATGTGTATGCCGATGCGGGGATGATCATCCCGCTGCGCAGTAGCGACGAGACGCTGGATGAAAAACCAAGTTATATGCTGGCCGTTGGCGGATGGTACCGTACCGGCAGGAGCAGTATCCATCTGCGCACCGGTTACCGACGTCTTGAAAGTGTTGACACGCTGGTCGGCGCGCGTATTGTAAAGACGGATTACACGGGGGGCCTGAACATGGAGCGCCGCGTTTCTACCAAGACCAGCGTGGGACTTCTGGGTAGCGTTGCGTTTCATGATTATGAGGATGACCAGTATATTGATTACCGGCGTTATTATGGAGGGGCCAGGGTGTATTACCGGATCACACGCAAGAGCGACGTGTTTGCGCAGTTTGGTATGGGGCGCGACGACCTGCAGCAGGCGACCGGAACCCGTGGCGATGCGGA
>CAZOXS010000045.1:0-6066 GCA_964583785.1 uncultured Victivallales bacterium | reverse complement strand
TGCAAGACCGCCTTATTGACCCCCACCAGCATGGGCGTGCGCCTGACGCCTGTCAACGGCCAACCCATGCACTGCGCCACGCAGCTTAATATCCAGGTTACCAGCGCGGAGTCAAACGTCGTCTCCGTCGCCTCCTATCTGGGATTGCCGGTCAAGGTGCTGACGGCCTTTGTAAAGGATAGCCCGATCGCCACGATGATCAAGGATAACCTCGCCTCACGCCACATCGCTTACGAAGGCCCGGAACGCGACCAGGGCGACCCCTGGGGCTACCGCCACCAGTTCAACCTGGCCGACAGCGGCTGCGGCTCGCGCGGGCCGCGCGTCCACAACGACCGCGCCGGTGAAGTGGGCCGCACCCTTGGCGTGAAGGATTTCGACCTCGAACGCATCTTCGGCGCGGAGGGTGTGCAGATCGTTCATCTATCCGGCTTGATCGCCGCCCTCTCCCCCGTAACCAGCCAGTTCTGCCTGGAACTGGCCCGTACAGCGCGCAAGCACGGCACACGCATCTCGTTCGACCTCAACTACCGGGCCTCGTTCTGGAAAGGACGCGAAAAGGAACTGGCCGCGGCCTTTGCGGAGATCGCTTCGCTTTCCGACATCCTGGTCGGTAACGAGGAGGACTTCCAGCTCTGCCTGGGTCTCGAAGGCCCGGAGGCGGGTGGCAAGGATCTGGCCGTCAAGATGGATTCCTTCAAGGCCATGATCCGCACCGTGCGCGACACGTATTCCAACGCCTCGGTATTCGCCACGACCCTGCGCGAAGTCGTCAGCGCCAACTGCCACCAGTGGGGCGCGCTGATGCTTGAGGGCGAGAACTGGCACGTGGCCGAACCGCGCGAGATCGGCGTGCTCGACCGCATCGGCGGGGGCGACGGGTTTGTCGGCGGCATGCTCTACGGCATCCTGCGCGGCTGGACCCCGGAAAAATGGCTACAGTTCGGCTGGGCCTCCGGTGCCCTGGCCACCACGCTGCTGACCGACTACGGCCAGCCCGCCGACGAGGACCAGGTCTGGAGCATCTGGAAGGGCAACGCCCGCGTCAAGCGGTAGGACCGGACGATGTAGGACAGGCACCCTTGCCTGTCCACCCGAGCATAAGCGCCTTGGTAGGTGGCTTATGCTCGGCAGGTCGGGCAAGGGTGCCCGACCCACTCAAAGGCTCACCCGCCAATCGGGTAGCCGCTCGCGTTTGTGTGCTGGCGATATAGCTTCTCGAGCCTGCGCGTGGCCGGTCCCGGCACGCCTTCGCCGATCTGGCGGCGATCGATATTCACGACGCCGATCACCTCAGCGGCGGTACCGGTCAGGAACACCTCATCCGCCGTGTACAGATCGTAGCGACTCAGGCGCTCCTCACGGACCGTATAACCCGCCGCGACCGCCAGCTTGATCACCGTGTCGCGCGTGATGCCTTCCAGGATCCCCTCGTTCACCGGCGGGGTTCTGAGGACGTTACCGCGCAGCGCGAAGATATTATCCCCCGTCGCCTCGGCAACCGCGCCCTGCGCATTGAGCATCACCGCCTCCATGCAGCCGGCATTGATCGCCTCGATCTTGGCCAGGATGTTGTTCAGGTAGTTCAGGCTCTTGATCCGGGGATTGACCGCTTCCGAGAGGTTACGGATCGTCCCGACCGTGACGATCGCGAGGCCCTTCTCATAAAGTTCCTTCGGATAGAGCTGGATATCCGCCGCGATGATGATCACCTGCGGAACCTTGCATAGATACGGATTCAGACCAAGCGTACCCACGCCGCGTGTGACCACCAGCCGGATGTAACCATCGGTCGTGCCGTTCTCCCGGCACGTCAGCGCCACCGCCTCCATCATCGCCGCGCGCGTCATCGGGATCTCCAGCGCGATCGCCTTGGCGGAATCATAAAGCCGGGCGACATGTGCCTCCAGTTCGAAAATCCGACCGCTGTAGCTGCGTATCCCCTCGAAGACCCCGTCCCCGTAAAGCAACCCGTGGTCAAATACGGACACCTTCGCCTCCGCCTCCGGCACCATTTCCCCATTCATATATATTTTCATGCTTCTCCTTGTTTACACAATCACGCCACTCTGCCACGACTCCGTTTCAGATTCAATCTTTTCCGTTGCTCATTTCTTCGAATCCACTTATAATGTAGCCGTTCCCGTTGGAAGACGTTACCAGAATTCAATAATTACAGGACTTTATTAAATGGCTGACAAAAAACGCGCGAAGACCGAGGAGATCGATGATACGGAGAATGAGCCCGCTTTCGTTTTCGAGGACGAGCACAAGGGTGAACGGTTGTTTTTCGTCGGTGCCGGACGCTACGTCCAGTACGCCGGCGAAGGGGATTACCCGCCGGCCGTCGAGCATTGGATAAAACACCACGGCGGTGAGCTTCCGCCCTTCATGCCTCTGCCCGCACACGCGGTCGAGTTCCATGTCGACGAGGAATGGGGAGGCCGCTACGTCATCCCCTGGCCCGGCACCGGTCCGTTGCCGGAACCAGTTCTCGACTACATTTGCGAGAACGGCGTGCTCCCGCGCAACACGTCAACCTGACCGGACGCATGTGCACCAAAGCCGATATCGTCAAGCGCATCCTAGCCGAACGACTGGAAACGCTGCAGCGTGAAGCGGACGTCTTCGCGCCTGCCAACATCGCGCTCTGCAAGTACTGGGGTAAGCGGGATACCGAACTGAATCTGCCGGTCACCGACAGCCTGTCGCTCTCGCTCGGCTCCCTCGGCTCGCACTGCAAAATGACGATCAACGACGGACCCGCCGACATCGTTCAGCTTAACGGCACCGCCCTGCCCTCGGATCACCCGTTTGTGTCCCGGCTGATCCACTTCCTCGACTTGTTCCGACGTTCCCCCGAGCGCCGTTTCCGCATCGAGACCGTCAACACAATCCCTACCGCTGCGGGATTCGCCTCATCCGCCTCCGGGTTCGCCGCGATCGTCAAGGCGCTTGACGCCCTGCACGGCTGGCAGCTTCCCGCTCGCTCGCTCTCGATCCTGGCGCGCCTGGGCAGCGGCAGCGCCAGCCGCTCGCTCTGGCAGGGGTTTGTCCATTGGTACGCGGGCCGCGATGCCGATGGCATGGACAGCTTTGCCGAGCCGATCGCGGAGCCATGGCCGGATCTGCGCATCGGGCTGCTGATCCTCAACCGCGGGAGCAAGGCGACCGGTTCCACCGAGGCCATGCGCCGCACCGTGGAGACCTCGGCCCTTTACGCCGCCTGGCCTGCACAAGTGAAAACCGATCTGGCGGCGATCCGCCAGGCCATCCGTGAACGCGACTTCGCTTCCCTCGGGACCGCCGCAGAAGCCAATGCACTGGCGATGCACGCCACCATGATGGCCGCCCGCCCTGCCGTACTCTACTGGCAACCCGAATCCGTCGCCGCCATGCAACAAGTCTGGCGCGCCCGTGCTGCGGGCTTGCCGGTCTACTTCACAATGGATGCCGGCCCGAACCTGAAACTGCTCTTCCGCGAAACCGACCGCACCACCATCGAACAGCAGTTCGACAGACTCGTCACGGCGAATCCCTGGACTTAGAACCCCGTCGAGCCGAAACCACCCGCTCCGCGCGCCGTCTGATCAAGTTCATCGACCGGCCTGACGTTGACCCGCAATACCGGCTTGACCACCAGTTGCGCGATCTTCATGCCCTTCTCGACCAGGAAAGCCGTTTTCCCGAAATTCATCAGGATCACCCCGACTTCTCCCCGATAGCCTTCATCGATCGTGCCAGGCGTGTTCAGCACCGAAATCTGGTGCTTCGCCGCCAGCCCGCTGCGCGGGCGTACCTGTCCCTCCGTGGCCGGAGGCAGCGCAATCGCCACCCCCGTCTTGACCACCGCGCTCGCGCCCGGCTCCAGCGTCATCGCCTCGTAGGCGCACAAATCCAGACCGGCATCCCCCGGATGCGCATACGCCGGCACCACCGCATCGGCATAAAGCCGCTTTACCTGCATCTCCATCATTCACCTCCCAGATATTTCCCCACCAGCGGCACCAGCTTCTGCCGCGTGGCCGCTGGCACAACCTTCGGATCGGTCGCGATCGCGCAGGCCAGGGCCGACCGGCAGCCGCACTCGCGTTGCTCGGGAATGGCCGGGATCAGCTCGCGCAAGATCGAGAGCGCCAGCTTGGAATTCGCCGCCAGATGCCCTAGGATCAGCTCCACCGACACATCCTCCTCGGTCTCGTGCCAACAGTCGTAGTCCGTGACCATTGCGATCGCCTGATAGCAGATCTCGGCCTCACGGCAGAGTTTCGCCTCCGGCAGCGAGGTCATCCCGATCACGTCACAGCCGAGCTGGCGGTTGATGTTCGACTCCGCCCGTGTGGAAAATGCCGGGCCCTCCATGCAGGCATACGTGCCGCCGCTATTGATACGCACGTCGCTCGGCGGATGGATCGCATCGATGACAATACGCGCCTGCTCGGCGATCACCGCGCGCAGCGCCGGGCAGGCAGGCTCACCGAAGGCGACATGCGCCACCAGTCCCTCGCCGAAGAACGTTTGGGCCGTGGATTGCTTCGTGCGGTCGAAATACTGGTCCGGCAGCACCAGGTCGCGCGGACGCAGATGCTCGCGCAGACTGCCGACGGCACTGATCGAGATGATGTGGTCCACCCCCAGTTGCTTCATCGCATAGATGTTGGCACGGTGATTAATCTCGGAAGGCAGCAGCCGGTGCCCGCAGCCGTGACGCGGCAGAAAATAGACATCGCGTCCCGCGACGACGCCATGCACCAGGGCATCGGAAGGGATACCGAACGGCGTGTCCACCGTCAGCGTTTCCACCACATCCAACCCCTCCATCGCATAAAAACCGCTACCGCCAATCACGCCTGTCTTCATCGTTCACCTTTCCTGTATGGTTTTGCATAAAACGGATACTTTTCCACGGGATCCTCCTCGCGGTAATAGCGCCAGCGCTTGTAGGACCAGAGCCAATGCTCCGGGCGCGCGCGGATCACCCGCTCCAGTTCCTGTACCACCCGCGCCGTCACCATTTCCGCCGACGCGTCCTCTCCCGGTAACGGGAACATTTCGCCTGCCTTTACTGTATAGACGCCGTGACGATCCGCCGTGCAGTCAACCACCAGCAACGGCACCCGCGTCCGCTGCCAGAGCATACCCGGCGCATTCGAAACCGTTGCGGGCAGCCCGAGGAAAGGCATAAAGACACCACCTTCGGCCGGACTCGTGTTCTGATCAACCACAAGGGCAACCGTGCGCCCCGCCTTAAGGCTCTTGAGCAGTGCGCGCACGGCCCCCTGCCGCGGCACGGGCTGTGATCCGGTCCGCCGCCGAAGACGATTCAGCAGGCGATCCGCCAGCGGATTTTTCAGCGGCATTACCACCGCCGTGACCGGAGCACCGCGAAAACCGCAGAACATGCTCATGACCTCCCAGTTGCCAAGGTGCCCGGTAAAGGCGATCAGCGGGGGACGCTCGAACACCGGGAGGAACGAATCATCCACCCGCACATACCGCTCCATGCGTCTACGCGTGTCGCGCATGAACCAGAAGACATCCAGCATCGTCAACGCAAAACTCTGGAAGGAGGCGCACCCAATCTCGCGGCAGCGCGCGGGATTGAGCGTCGCACCGAACACCAGATGCAGGTTTGCCTCGGAAATCCGCCGCAGCGAAGGGGATAAGCGCCAGGCAATGGTCCCCAGTATGCGCGAGAGCCCTACAACCGCACGACGGGGAATCAACGGGATGAAACACCAGGCGAAAAGGGCAAGTAGCGCTTCGGGACCCTGACGTAGACGTTTCCGTAATTTCAGAATCCCTCACCTCCACCGGTATCGGAAAAAGTAGGCCGTCCGGGGTTCGAACCCGGGACCCCTTGATTAAAAGTCAAGTGCTCTACCAACTGAGCTAACGGCCCCCACATGAAAAGCTAGGAAAATAGGGTATTGCCGCTGCGTTGTCAAGCGGCGGAGCAGAATAGTGGTAGGAGAATGGTAGGAAAGCGGTAGGAATGGGTATCCTTACTTGTTGGTGGATTGTGCAATCAAGGCGGTGACCACGTTCACCACCTGCTTCTGTTCG
>CAZOXS010000044.1:0-3619 GCA_964583785.1 uncultured Victivallales bacterium | reverse complement strand
TGTTACACTTGGTACAAATTCTATAATGAAAGGAACCATAATCGCAAGTACTTCAATCTCTCTACTTACGGGTTCAACATTAGAAGGCAGAGCAATAATACAAAGTGCTGCAGCTGGAATGGTTTCATTGGATCAAAGTACAATAGTTTTACCATAAGATAAATAACATAAGTGAGGAGTTTTTGACTCCTCACTTATTTCAAAAATATGCTCTTTAAATATTTAGCACATTGAAAAGAATAGATTGAAATAGGTTTAATTTTTTTAGATAAAAGCATTAAAAAACAAAAGGAAAACAAAATGAAAATATTATTTATAACTATTGCATTGCTATTAACTGTTAGCACAAGTAGTTTTCAAGCACAAACAGTAACGGATAGTTGGGCATTTGGGTTTGGTTTAAACTATCCAAGATTTGCTTCGGTAAATGTAACATCATTAAATTCTAATTATGGTGGCTATCTTTCAATTCAACGTAATTTTTCTGAAAATGTTGGATTAAGATTAAAAGGTGGTTATTCACACCTTGAAGGATCATGGATGAATCCTTCTTTTGATTTGGTTACAGAATCAACTGGACTTATAACTGGTAATTTAGATTTATTATACTATCCTGTACCTTGTGCACCGGTATCACCATACTTATATGCTGGGCTTGGTGGAAATTATAGAACTATAGACAATGGACAAACTGCATTTAATGAAGATACAAAATTAGGAACTCAATTAAATGCGGGTCTGGGTGCTGAATTTAAGTTTAATTCTACTTGGAGTTTAGTAACCGAATTTGGTTATCATGTTACAAATAATTCTAAACTTGATGGTACTATAGTTCCAGAAGAATTGAACGGACGTGATTCATATATAAATCTAAGTGTCGGTTTAAATGTTTTATTTGGCAAAGGCGAGCCTTCTCAAGAATGTGAACCTTGTCAAGGAATGACAATGGAAATGACAGATATGACAGATTATGATAAAATTGATAGCATGATTATTAAACATATTCCAAAACAAGTTATTAAAGAAGTTATAGTAGAAAGATATATTGCTGCTGTTTCTGAAGATAGATTAGTTTTGGTTGGTGTTAATTTTGATTTCGATAAATCAACACTTCTACCAGAATCATATCCAGTTCTTAATAAAGCAGTGATCTTATTGGAAGATAACCCAACAGTTAATGTTGAGATTGAAGGATATACTGATTTTATTGGCACTAAAGTTTACAATAAAGAATTATCTGTAGAAAGAGCTGAAAAAGTTAAAGAATATCTTGTCTTAAAAGGTATTGATAAAAAAAGACTAAGTACCATTGGTTATGGAAAAGGAAATCCCGTTGCTAACAACGAAACTGAAGAAGGCAGAGCACTGAATAGAAGAATTGTATTTAGAATTCTTAAATAATCCTATTAATATTTGTATGAATTTAAGATTGCAATACTTGGCAACTTAAATTCATACATATTTTTCTGCAATGGAACCACAAACAAAGCACAAAATAAAATGTGCTTTAAGGAGAAACATAAAATGCGAAAAATATTTTTGCCTCTTTTGATTACTGGAATCTTATTTGTTTTTGTGGCACCAATTAAGGCGCAATTAACACTTACATTAAGTAATAATATAGATACCCAACCAATATGGGGACCAGTGGGATATGATGAAGTGCAATATTATTATTTCCCTGACATTAATAGCTACTACAATGTGTCTGAAAAACGATTTCATTTTTATGATGAAGGTAAATGGACTAATGGCTCTTCTCTGCCTTTACGATATAATAACTTTGATTTATATAAGTCTTATAAAGTAGTAATAAATGAACATGAACCATGGAAAAAACATAATGTTCACAAAAAGAAATACTCTTCATTTAAAGGACGTCACGATCAAATTGTAATTAGAGATAGTAGAGATACAAAATATTTTGTGATTAAAGATCACCCAGAACACGGTAAATGGGAAAAAAATCAAAAAGACAATAATGGAAATGAACATAATCGCAAGAACAAAAATGAAGGTCACGAAAAAAACAAAAAATGAATATTGAAAAACTCATTCGGTGAGAAAAAATTATTTCGTCAATATTTAAGAGTATGAATCAAGTAATTATAAAGGAACCAAAATGAATAAGTTAAAGATTAAAGGTAATTGGAATGAAATTTCTGGTAAGTTGAAGCAAAAATATGCCAATCTAACAGACGATGATTTGCTATTTAATGAAGGCAAGGAAGAAGAAATTATTGGAAGGCTTCAAATTAAACTTGGAAAAACAAAAGAACAAATACATGATGTGATTGCCAAATTATAAATTAAGATGTTGAGCAACCTTTATTCTTTTTGATAAATAGTTGTTTTTCTCTTATTCAAAGCAATCAACAGCCATCTGGCAAAGTGAAAATTTGAAATAATATTGAATGCTCTCACTCTAAAGGTCTAGTTCCTTTTTCATCCTATTGCCCGATTGATTAAGCAGCCAACTTAAGGTAGCTTGTTCTGTGTTCAATAAAAGTTTATTTAACAAAATAATTTGGAAGTATAAAATTTTACAATTAATAAAAGGAGATATGCAATGCGAAAAAACATTTTTTTCGGAATTATTTTAGGAATGTTTCTGTTCCTTGCTAAACCAATGGCTGCTCAAGACCATGGATTTGGGTTAGGACTTATCTTGGGTGAACCAACAGGTTTAAGTGCAAAACTCTGGACTTCAAGGGTTAATGCATTTGATTTTGGCCTTGGTGTTGGAATGGGTGGAGATCGTATCTCATATAATGGCAATTACAACGATGGCAGCCGTGTTCATTTTCATATGGATTATTTATGGCACTCATTTAATGCAATAAGCTCAACCGAAAGATTCCCTCTATATTACGGAATTGGAGGTAGATTTAATAGTGGTGGTAACTATGAAGAATCATTTGGTGTTAGAGGGGTAATTGGTATTGCTTGGCTGCCCCGGTCTACTCCTATAGATGTATTTATTGAGTTAGTACCTGTTTTTCAACTTACTCCAGGAACGGGATTTGGAATAGATGCCGGCTTGGGTATTAGATATTTCTTTTAAAAGAAAAATTAATTCACAATCATTAATAACAAAAGGATCTTTACAATGAAACTATTTACATTTTTATCAATTGTGCTTTTAAGTTGTGCTTCCTTAATAGTTGCACAAGAGGGTGTAGAAACCCCAAAGCAAAACGCCATGTCAAATGTATTCGGTATTACACTTGAAGGGGGTATAACCCTTGGAACAACTGATTACTCGAGTACAATCATGGATTATACAGGGAAAGCTTCCCTTGAATATTATCTGCCTTCTACAGGTGCAGGTAATTTCGGATTCAGAATTTTTGGACAACAAGGTTTTATTGCTGGCGAGGGTATAGCACTCTCAGTACAGCCAACACAAAAATTTAAGACAAAAATTGATTTATACGGTGGTGGAGTAATTTATACTATTTCTCTTGGGGATGCTGTTTATCCTTGGGTAGCTGCTGGCGTTTCAAATCTTTGGTTTTATCCAGAAGATGGTAATGGAAGCAGATTACCAAATTATGAAGCAAAAGTATATGACAAATATATGCTAGCCTATAATGGTGATGCTGGTGTAAGATTTTTA
>CAZOXS010000043.1:0-25254 GCA_964583785.1 uncultured Victivallales bacterium | reverse complement strand
GCATCCGGGTTCGCCGCCAAACAGGGATCCCCCTGGTCTACAATCGGCGCATTGCCTCACCGATCCGTGCGGGATGGTTTTCGCAGCGCAAATACGCACCCCGGCACATTGATGCGGTTATCGCCATATCCGAAACCGTGCGTCAGGTGATGACGGCGAGCTGCCGTTATCCCTCCGAACGTATTTATATCGCCCCGACCGGAGTTGACGCGGCCGTGCTGGATGCCGTTCAGCCGGATGTGGATTGGCGGCGGCAGCAGGGTGGTCGGTTTATTGCCGGGGGGCTGGGGCGATTGGCATCGAAGAAAAACTGGGGCTATCTGGTTCGGACGGCGGCCGCTTGTCGAGAATCGCTTCCGGATCTGCGCTGGGTGGTGGCGGGCGAGGGGCCGGAACGCGAGTCGCTGGAACGCCTGGCGTGTGACATGGGCGTTGACGATATTGTGCGGTTTATCGGGTTCCGCGCGGATGGTCAGCGGATCCTAAAAAGCCTGGATCTGTTGTTCTTTCCGTCCCTGCGCGAGGGGGCATCCGTGACCATTCGCGAGGCAATGTTCATGGGGGTGCCGGTGGCGACCATGAATGCGCAAGGCTCGATGGAGTCGCTGGACGGGCACGGCTGGGTGCTCAAGCCTGACGACATCGACGGGGCCGCCAGGACGGTACACACGATCCTGACCGATGCGGCCGGGCGTGAATCCGTGGTTCAGGCGGCTCGCGAGTCGGCGAGACAGCGCTTTACATTCGATCGGACGGCCAGCGACACCCTGGCCGTGTACAGAGGCTTACGCGGCGCGATGCAGAAATGAATTGCGCTTGGCGGGCGGTTCGATGATGATGCACAGTAGATTTTTCAACCGGACGAGGGAGCAGATGATATGAATGAGGAATTGACAGGTAATGAGTACCGTGATCAGCGGCTGGCCAATATGCAGGCACTGGCTGCGCTGGGCTATACGCCTTTCGGCAAGGGGGCCTTCCCCCGCAGCGGACGGCTGGACGAGGTCCGGGCCGGGTTCGAGGCGGGCAAGACGGTTTCTGTGGCCGGTCGGCTGACCACGATCCGCGACATGGGCAAGAGCATCTTTGCCGATTTGAACGACGGGTCGGACCGCTTCCAGATCTACGTGCAGAAAAAGGCCATGGACGAGGCGGCCTTCGAGGCGTTCAAGCTGCTCGACCTGGGCGATTTCATCGGGGTCGAGGGCGCGCTTTTCGTCACACGCACCGAGGAGCCGACCCTGAAGGTCACCCGCTGGGACATGCTTTCCAAGGCCCTGCTGCCGCTGCCGGAAAAGTGGCATGGACTGAAGGATACCGAGGCGCGCTACCGTCAGCGCTATCTCGACCTGATCTCGAATCCCGAGTCGCGGCTGCTCTTCAACCGCCGCATCGAGGCCATCCGGGTGATTCGTGAATTTCTGGCCTCGCGTGGGTTCTATGAAGTGGAAACGCCGATGATGCAGCCCCAGGCGGGCGGGGCGGCGGCGCGTCCGTTCAAGACGCACTACGCCGCCCTCGATGCGGAGATGTTTTTCCGGATCGCGCCCGAACTCTACCTCAAGCGCCTGCTGGTGGGCGGGTTCGACAAGGTGTTCGAGCTCAACCGCAATTTCCGCAATGAGGGGCTGGACCGGACGCACAACCCCGAATTCACCATGCTGGAGATCTACGAGGCCTACAGTGATGTCAACGGCATGCAGGCGTTGATCCAGGGCATGATCACGCACGTGGCGCAGAGCGTCTTCGGCGGTCTCAAACTCGGTTCTGAGGCCCGTCGCGTGGATCTGACGCCGCCCTGGCGCGAGGCGACCTACCATGAGCTGATCCGCGAGCGGATGGGTGCGGACTGGTTCGAGCTGCCGCTGGAGCAGGCACGCGAGAAGGCCGAGGCGGCCGGGCTGTCGCTCGATCCAGCCTGGGATATGATGATGGTGACGCACGAGGTGTACGAGAAGCTGATTGAGAAGACACTGATGCAGCCGACCTTCGTCAAGCGCCTGCCGGCAGCGTTGATCCCCCTGGCCAAGGCCTGTCCGGATGACCCCTCGCTGGCGGATGTCTTCGAGCTGGTGATTGCCGGCCAGGAAGTGGCACCGGCCTACACTGAACTGAACGACCCGCTGGAGCAGCGCAAGCGGCTGATGCAGCAGGCGGGGGAGAATCCGCAGGCGATGGATGAGGATTTCCTCGAAGCCCTTGAGCATGGGATGCCGCCCGCTGGCGGGATGGGTGTCGGTATCGACCGCCTGATGATGATCCTGGCCGGGGTGGATGCCATCCGCGATGTGATTTTGTTCCCGCAATTAAAACAGAAATAATGCTGCCATTTCCCTTATTCCTGGCCGGTAAGTATCTCAAGCCGAAACGCTCGTTCATTTCGGTGGTGACGCTGTTTTCCGTGCTCGGCGTACTGCTGGGGGTGGCGATCCTGGTGATCGTGCTGGCGGTGATGACCGGGTTCGACGACATGTGGCGCACCAAGATCCTGAGCTTCAAGCCGCACCTGACGGTGACTGATCGGTTCGGGATGATCGACGACCCGGACACGCTCTGCGAGACCATTGCGGCGGTGGAAGGGGTGACCGGGGTCTCCGCCAGCGTGGAAACGCGGGTGATGGTGCAGATCGAGGGGCGGGTGTCCGCGCCGGTGCTGCTGGGGGTGGATCCCGACCGGGCGGGCTCGGTCAGCCAGATCCCGCGTAACATGCTGGCTGGAAAGTTCGACCTGGAAGGCGATTCGGTCGTGATCGGCTCGGATCTGGCCGCCCAGCTCGGGGTGCTGGTTGGCGACCGCCTGCTGGTTTATTCCCCGCGCAGCGTGATGTCCCCGGATGAGATCCATCTGCCCGAGGAACTCGAGATTACCGGCATCTTCGACCTGGGCATGCGCGACTTCGATGGTGGGTTCGTGCTGACCGATATCGGCATTGCCCGCGATCTGGTCGGGATGGTGCAGGGGGCCTATTCGGTCTATGTCATGACGGCCGATGCCTTCCAGTTCGAGGACTATGCGCGGCGGGTCCAGGACGCCGTTGGCCCGCGCTATGCCGTGGAGAGCTGGCAGGAGGTCGACAAGATGCTTTTCGATGCCCTGGCCCACGAGAAGACCATGATGTTCGTGCTGCTGGCGTTCATTACCATCGTGGCGATTTTCTGTGTCACGGTGACCCTGATCGTGATCGTCGTACAGAAGACCTCCGAGATCGGTCTGCTCAAGGCGCTGGGGGTGCCGACCTGGAAAATCCTGCTGGCGTTTTTGATCCACGGCTGGGCACAGTGCCTGGTCGGTACGCTGGCTGGCGTGGGGACGGGGTTGCTGATCTTGAACAATCTGAGAAATATTGTCGGACTGCTGGCCTCGTTCAATGTGTCTGTCTTTCCAAAGGCGATTTATGGCCTGGCGGAGATCCCCTGGGCGATCACGTCGAGGGATCTGGTGCAGGTGGGGGTACTGGTGATGGTGGCCTGTACGGGGTCGTGCATTATCCCGGTCTTGCGGGCGGCCTTGTTGCAGCCGGTGGAGGCGTTCCGGCAGGAGTGATGTTGGGTAAAGTCGAAATTCGGAAAGTCGAAATTAAGAAATCGAGAGAGATATGTTGATTGAGGCGGAGAATCTGCATAAGCGGTATTGGCTCAAGCGTAGCGAGGTGCATGTGCTACGCGGGGCGGAACTGCAGGTATCGGCTGGCGAGACTGTTGCGATTGTCGGGCGCAGCGGTGCCGGCAAGAGCACCCTGCTGCATATCCTGGGCGGCATCGACCGTCCGGATGCCGGCCGTGGCACGGTCCGTATCGGCGGTGAGGATCTGTATGCGCTTTCAGGTGCGAAACGCACCCGCATGCGGGCGGAGCGGATCGGGTTCGTCTTCCAGACCTACCACCTGCTCAATGAGATGGATGTGCTGGAGAATGTCATGCTGCCGGCTCGGGCGGCGGGGTATCCCAGACCGCCGTCGCGCAAACGCGCACTGGAGCTGCTCGATGCGGTCGGGGTGGCCGACCGGGTTCGCCATACGCCGCTCGAACTTTCCGGTGGCGAGCAGCAGCGCGTGGCGATCGCGCGGGCACTGATCAATGATCCGGCGGTCGTGCTGGCGGACGAGCCCACGGGCAATCTCGATGTTGAAACCGGCGAAAGCGTGCTGCGGCTATTGTTCACGCTGACGCGTGACCGCGGGCACGCCCTGGTGATGGTGACGCATAATGAGGAAATCGCACGCACCTGCGACCGGGCGAAACGACTTTCGGAAGGGCTGCTGGTGTAACCCTTGTCGCTCACGGTTCTAAAATTTTTGTTTTGCGTTAATTTTTGTTTTGCGCAGGCTGCGGTTATAGGATAGCGTAGAGCCGATTATCAGAAAACGATATTTAACTGGCCTACGGGTCGGTCAATGTCAGTTTTTTTATTTGGATACAGGTGCGAGCAATAGAAAGGGGCTGGAGATGCTGAAGCAAACGTTTTCCTGCGCGACGTTAGCCTTTTTACTATGTCTGGTGACGGGCCCGGTGTTTGCCCAGGGGGGGGCGGCACGCAAGCTGGTGCCGGAGGAGCAGATTCGGGTGCGCCGCTTCATCGGTACCGGTCCCCGGGCGCGTGCCACGACCCCGATCTACCAGACCAGCGCCGGCGGCGGCGTCAAACGGGCGCAGGATTGGCATGTGGTTTCCGTGATGTACGATACGGCCCCGGACTGGATGGATGATCTGCTGGTCGAGTTCCATGTGCTCATGATGATGCCGGATCCTGCAGAGCCGCGCAGGATCCTCTATTCGTTATTCAAGAAGACCGTGCGCTACATCGACATCGAGCAGGGCCGCGACCATCGGGCGATGGCCTTCCTGCGTCCGGCGGCCGTGAAGCGTTTCGGCAGCGTGGTCGCCAGTGCGGCGGTGCTGACCGTGGAAGGTAAGGTTGTGGATGAGCAGAACGAGACGGCGGTTGACCTGCCGGAATTCTGGTGGCGCAATCCGTCGGTGCTTGACAGTCCCATGCTGACCGTGCGCGAGGGGTATCTGCTCAATCGCATGGAGTCTCCGTGGGCGTGGATAAACCCTGATGATTACGAGGTTATAAAGTAGTGTCAATGTTTGATAGAGACAGGGTACTGACGCTTGACCTGGGAGCCAGCAAGATCGTGCTGGCCGAGTTCCAGGTCGTCAAGGGCGGGGAACCGGTACTGCTCCGTTACGGGATCCATGTGATCGAGGGCGAGGGCGGCAGCGAGACAGACCGGTTGGCTTATATTGTCACCGCTGTGCGCGAGCTGATGAGCGAGCAGCAAATCCGCCCGGCATCGATGCTGATGACGGTTTCAGGCCAGGCCGTATTCCCGCGTTTCGTGAAACTGCCGCCGGTCGGTCGCGACAAACTCACGCAGATCATCCAGTACGAGGCGGAGCAGAATGTGCCCTTCCCGATGAACGAGGTGGTCTGGGACTACCAGTTGATCGGCGATGCTGCGGACGAGCTGAATGTGATGCTGGTGGCGGCGAAGGTCGAGAACATCAAGCGACTTACCGATTGTGTGCAGGCGGCGGATCTGGAACCGGACGTCGTGGATGTCTCGCCCATGGCTCTTTATAATGCCGTGCGCTACAACCACCCGGATCTCGAAGGATGCGCGATGGTACTGGATATCGGCGCGCGTTCTTCGAACCTGATTTTTATCGAGCAGAACCGGATCTTCAGCCGTAGCATCCCGGTTGCCGGTAATGCGGTCACGCAGGAGTTGATGAAGGAATTCGAGACCGATTTCGCTGCGGCGGAACGGCTGAAGCGCGAACTGGGCTTTGTGGCCTTTGGGGGTGTGTATGCCGGCGCGGACAACGAGACGGCTGACCGGGTCTCCAAGATCATCCGATCGGTCCTGACGCGGTTGCATGCCGAGGTCAACCGGTCGATCAACTTCTACCGCAGCCAGCAGGGTGGCAGTTCGCCCGCAACGGTGCTTCTGACGGGCGGATCCTCGATGATTGCCCATGCGGACACGTTCTTCCAGGACAAGTTGAAGGTCCCGGTGGACTATTTCAATCCGTTCGCACGGGTGTCGGTGTCGGCTGAGATCGATGCTGAGCGACTCAACGCGGACCTACAGAGTATGGGTGAAGTGGTTGGCTTGGCGTTACGCCGGGCCGGGCATTGCCCCATCGAGATCAATTTGATGCCACCAGATCTTGTGGCCTTGAAGGTTTTCCGCCGCCGCAAGCCCTATTTCGCCTTGTCGGCGGTAGGGATTGTAATCCTGATGCTTTGCTGGTGCGGCTATTTCTTCAAGGCGGCCGCCGCTTATGAGGACCGTGTCGACCGGGTCGGGAAGCGTGTCGCCAGCTTGACGCAGACCAAACGGCAACTTGAACAGGCAAGGGCGGAACGCGAAGCGACAGCGGCTCGGTTTGATGAGCTGGCGGAACTGATCGGGAGCCGTAGCCGCTGGAGCGAGATCCTGGCCGGGGTCAGGGACTGTATGCAGGAGGGAATGTGGGTGACTGCCGTCACGCCGGAGGTGGCGGGCAGGCAGATTCCGCGACTGGAAATCACCCTACAGGCGTTCTCCGACCGGTTGAAGGATGACGAGCAGGGTACCGCCTCCGAGCGGTTGCGCAACCGCTTGCGCTCAATGCCGATATTCAAGGAGAACAGCGAGATTGTCAGTGAAATGGCTGTCGGGGCATACCTGCGGCGTTTCTCGATACGGCTTGAACTTGTTAACCCGATAAATGTACAGTGACGCAGGTATGAAAAAAGCCCAGGTTATCACCATTTCGTTATGTGCAGTAGGCGCGATCGCGCTGCTGGCGGCAGGCTATGTGCTTTACCGCGGGATTTCCCGGTTTGGCGCGGCCCGTGTTTCGCTTGGTATGGCAAAAGCCAATCTTGAAGGGTTCTACCGGGAACCGGTGTTCCCGTCGAACGACAACGTGGGCCGGGAAAAAGCCAACACGACGAAGCTGGCTGGCTGGTTTGACGAACTGGCGGCGGAATTGCGCAAGGGCAATGTCGTGAGCACGGAACGCAGTCCGTCGGCGTTCAAAACCGTGTATCTTGAAAAAGCGCTGGAACGGCTGTTGCAGGAGGCGCAAGCGGCGGGAACGGAACTGCCGACGGCTTTCGGCTTCGGTTTCGAGCAATATGCCGGCACCGATGTCCTGCCTCGTCCGGATGATGTGCCGCGCCTGATGGAACAATTGGTGCTGGTTAACCGGATCTGCCGGATCCTGTTCGCGAATCGTGTCAAGGCGCTTAGCGCGGTCGGGCGGACGGCATTTGAGGATCAGGCCGCCGCCGCGCCAGCCGCCGCCGCGCCTGCGCCTAGTGGCCGTGCCGGGCGGCGCCCGACGCGGACGCAACCGGCGGCCCCCCCGCCGTCTGCGGTGGTGGCACAACCTGGCGTCGTTCCCAAGGGGGCGCTATTTGGTAAATATCGGTTTGTCATTGAATTCAGTGCCAAGGAAAGCACCTTGATCGGGGTCTTGAACGCCTTGGCGTCGAGCCCTTCCTTTACCGTTGTCAAGGTGGTGCGCTTGAATAAAGGTATTCCGGTGCTGATGCCGGGGACGGTGGATCCGGCTGCCGCCGATGGCGTGCCCATCCCCGGGGTCGGTGCACAACCGACGACGGCGGCCCCGGTCTTGCGGCTTGGACCGAGTTATCCGGTCAGTGGTCTGGAAATGGAAATACCGATGCAGGTCCGCATGGAGCTGGACGTATACAAATTCAAGGGGGATTCCGATGGATCTGGGGATTAACGGTTTCCTTGGCCGGTTAAAGGAACACTACGACAAGGTTATCGCCTTTGCGGTCCTGTTGGCACTGGTGGCCTCGGTGGCGCTGCTGCTGGTCAAGATCAACTTGCTGCAGCAGGTCGAACGGGAGTTCGAGAGCTGGCTCATAGGACTGCGTCCGCAGCATCCGGAGGCCGCGCAGGTGGAAGCGACGCCCTACGAGCGTGCACGCGGTGCCATCGAATCGCCGTTGCAACTTCTCGTTCCAGGCACCAACCAGCCGGAATTGGCTTGGATGTTTGTGCCGGAGTCACGCTTCAACTGCCGCGAATGCCGGCATCCGGTGGCGACGGGTGCGGAGGTCTGCCCGTTCTGCAACACGCCGGTGGACATGCCTGTGGATGAGCCGCTGGATCATGATGGTGACGGGATGCCGAGCGAGTGGGAGCGCCAATATGGGCTCGATCCATTTGATGCGAGCGATGCGGCAAAGGATATGGATGGCGACGGTTGGACGAATCTGGAGGAGTTTCTGGACAAGAAGGATCCCACGGATACCAAAAGCCGCCCATCGGCAGTTGGCCGTCTGAAAATCGAAGCGATTACCGGCACGCAATTCGGCCTGCGGTTCAACAGCAAGGTGATGACGGCTTCCGGCCTCAAGTTCGGCCTGAACTATCGCTTGCCAAGCGGCGAGATCAGGACCGAGTTTGTTAAAATCGGAGACACGATCGAGGGCTTCACGGTGGAAGCCTACGAGCAGAAGGAGGGGCCGGCCAAGCCACCGGCGATGATCAAGGAAGATATTTCCGAATTGACCCTGCTGACCCTGCGCGGCGACACGATCACCCTGATCAAGGGGCAGGCCAGGTTGCATGTTGAACTGGTAGCGACACTTTCGCTGGCCTTGAGTGGGCAGGAACAGCGGTTCGAGGTACGCAAGGGCGATCCGCTGGAGGTCGATGGCGGGACCTATACAGTTATTGACGTTGACGACAAAGACCGGCGTGTGGTATTAAGGGGGGAAGGTGCCGATTCGGTGATCACGATTCGGTAGTGCCCGGTTGACAGTGCGATTTAGTGAACGTTGCCGATGTGGCGGCAAGGTCACGTTTTTTTTACTGGCAAGGATCTAAAAGACAGGTTCAAAGGAGACGGAGACATGATGGAATTTCGATACGCAATGGTGGCGATCCGGGTAGCGACTGTGTTTTCGCTGTCGGCAGGCTCGGTTTTCGCGCAGGCCGTCTTGGATGAGGACAGCCTCTTCGCGCAGGAAGAAATGACACTGACCGACACCGTGGCGGGCGAATTGCCGGCGGCCGATTCCAGCGGAGATGCAGATTTCCTCAGCGAGCTCTTTGGCGATAGCGCGGTTGCCATACCGGACGATCTGGGGGCGGAGACAGAAGCCTTGCCGCTCGATGACCTGTTTGCCGATGCTCCGGCCGAGCCGGAATCGGCTGAAGTGTTGCCCGAAAGTCTGGATGCCGTGGTTGACGGTATTGAAGCTGAACCGGCGGCGGATATCGACGCCTTCCCGCTGGACAAGGGGTTTGATGCCGATGCCGTGCTTGGCGAGATGCTGGAGATGGGCGATAGCGAAGCGGTGGCGGAAATCGCTGGCGATGTGGCACCCGACGCGCCTACGGCGACTGAAGATGTGGCCACCGTTACGGATAGTGATCTGGCCCTCGATGCGATGCTGGGGGAGATGGTTGCCGAGGAACCGGATGCCGGTGGTGTCTTGACGGTTGAGCCCACAGGCACGGAGACAGCCGCAGCGGATGACCTCGGCTTCTTGTTTGACGAAGCCCCCGCCGTGGCTCCGGAAGTCCCTGTCGTGGCGGAGACGGTTGAAGAAAAAGGGGCTCCAGCAACCGATGACCTTGATTTCCTGTTTGGCGATGCGCCAGTTGAAGCCGAGCCGCCTGTTGGTGCCGTTGCACCGCCTGCGGCGGCCGAGCTGCCGGCCGCCGCTGCTGAAGACGACCTGGACGCCTTGATCGGCGAATTGGCTGGCGAGGAGGAACCCGCGATTGAGGTGACGGTCGAGCCCCCCGCCCCCGCAGATGACTTCGATTCGCTCTTTGCGGTTAAACCGGCGGATGAACCGGCAGTCGAGGTCGCACAAGAGGTGGAACCAAGGGTGGATGTACCTGCCCCGAGGCCTGTTGCTGATCCCATGGCATTGGATGAAGACATTTTTAAATCACTGGCGAGCGAAGCGAAAAATGACATGAAGGCTCCACCGTCGGATGGTCGGCGGGCCCAGGGGGTGGCCGTTGACCCTTTCGTTGATGCGCTGTCGCAACCGGCCGATGCCGATATCGGAGCTGTGGCAGCGCCTGCTGGTAAAGACGCGCCGTTCTCGCTGGATGATTTCGTGGCGGCTGAGTCGGGTGAGGGCGTACTTCAACAGCCTTCCGGTGCCGACGTCGCCTCGCCGGCTCTGAGCCTGCCTGCGGGTGTGGCGGCCTTCGAGGAGGCGGAGCGCTTGACGCGGGTGGCGCGTGAGTATCACGCCACCAGTACACTTGAGAGTGCCAAGGTGGCGTTACGGCAAAAGGATTATCCCCAGGCCATTCTCCTTTACGAGCAGGCGCTAAACTACCTGCCGCACCGCCCCGATCTGGAACCGCAACGCGCCGAGGCACGCAAGGGGCTGGGGGCGTCCTACTATCTTCAGGCGTTGTCCTTGGAGCGTATGGAGGATTACGAGAAGGCCAAGATTGCCGCCCATAATGCTGTAAAGCACGGCTACGTGCGTGCAGAGGATACCGTTTCGCGTATCCAGCGCAAGATTGATGCCCCGCCCCCCCCGCCGCCTACGCCGGCGAAGCTGCGCTGGCGCGAGGAGGATTACCAGAAGACGCAGTCGCAGATCAACGCATGGCTCAAGCGTGGACGCGAAGCCTATCTGACAGGGGAGTATGAGTTGGCGATTCTTGCATTCGAGTCCGTGCTGGCACGCGACCCCGAGAACAAGGAAGCCATCCGGCTGATGCATTCGGCAGCCAACAAGCAGTACGACCGCTCCTCGATGGAATTAAACGCCACCTCCGCGCGTATGATGGCCACTGTACGCGACACATGGAACCCGCGCCAGTACGGCCTGCATGAAACCCCGTTGGAGTCCGAGATCGGCGGCACAACCAAGATGAAGGGGGACGATGAGATCCGCCGCGCGGCAATCCTGCAGAAGATGACCCAGATTCGCATACCGGAAGTCGATTTCCGGCAGGCCAATATCCGCGATGTGGTCACGTTCCTGCATATGCAAAGCGTCGAGTTCGACCCGGAAAAAAGAGGCGTTAATATCATTCTCAAGCTGGATGCGGACGCCGGCGGTGCCTCTGCACCAGCCGCCGCGCCGGTGGGTGCCTTTGGCGCGTTCGGTGAACCTGCTGCTGGCGCACCGGGTGGGGCCGCAAACGAGACGCTGGTGACGTTCAGCGCGTTGGATATCACGCTGAAGGAAGCCCTCGATTATTCAGTGGATATCGCCGCGTTAAAGTACCTTATTCGCGGCAATGCCGTGATGGTCATGCCGCGCGATGCCGCCATCGGCGAGATTGAGCACCGCATGTACGATGTGCTGCCCTCCGCCATTGCGCGCCTTCAGGATCTGAGTGAGGCCGTGAAACCTGGGCGTGGCTCGGAACGCCGGGCAGCTGGCGGTTTTATTGAGATTCCGGCCGGGGGGGGCACTGCTGGCGAGGAGGTTGATCTCAAGGCGTTTTTCCAGGAGATGGGTGTCGAGTGGCCGAATAAGGCCTCGATCAAGTTCGTACGCGGTCTCGGTAAGCTCGTTGTCGCGAACACGCTGGAGAACCTGACCGTGTTCGAGAAGGTGCTCTCAATCCTGAACGTGGTTCCGTACCAGATCGAGATCGAGGCGCGCTTCATCGAGGTCGCCCAGACGGATGTCGATTCGCTGGGGCTTGAGTGGCTATTGAACGACAACTGGGAAATCGCCCAGAAGAAGGACTCGGCTGGTATGCCGTTGGGATCCCGTGAGCGGATTCAGATGAACGAGAATGCAGGTACTGGCGGCTTTACGGCTGGCAATCGGTTCCTGACGGGTGCGGGCATTGGTGTTAATGCAAGCCGGATGACAGATACAATCGCCAGTCTCAGCGGCGTGTTGACCAATCCCGAGCTGACCGTCGTCCTGCATGCCTTGCAGCAGCGCGGTCATACCGATCTGCTCTCCGCACCGAAGATCACGACGCAGTCCGGTCAGGCGGCGACGATCAAGGTGGTTACCGAGTACATCTATCCGACCGAGTTCGAGACCTCGGGTATCGGCGGCGATACCAGTAGCACAACCACCGGCAACACCGCCGGTGGCGGCATTGTCGGTGCCGTAGTGACTCCGCGTGACTTCGCGACCCGTGAGGTCGGTGTCATCCTGGAGGTGACGCCGGAAGTCAGTCCCGAAGGACAGATGATCAACTTGACGCTCTCGCCGGAAGTGGTCTCCGAGCCGACCTGGCGTAACTACGGTTCGACTTACACGTCATACGATCCGAACGGCAATCCGGTCACGCAGGAATTGAACATGGAACAGCCGTTCTTCCACACCCGCAAGTTGACAACCAACCTGTTGATTTACAATGGGGCGACAGTGGTGATGGGTGGTATGATCACCGAGGTGCGCAATACCGTGGATGACAAGATTCCGTTGCTTGGCGATATTCCGTTGCTTGGTGGGCTGTTCCGCAGCCAGTATGAATCCAGCGAGAAGCGTAATCTACTGATCTTCGTGACTGCGCGTCTGGTCGATCCGTCGGGACGGGCATTGGACCGTGAACGTTTTGGGGCGGATAAGAGCATTGCCGAGCGGTTGGTTGCAGAGCCCCAGCCCGCGAACTAGGTGATTGTTCTGATGTCCGAATCGCGACTGCTGCTGGTGGATGGTCTGGCTGGCGCTTATCGCTTCTTCCACGCCATTCGCGGGCTGCGTACGAAGGCGGGTGAACCGGTCAATGCGGTCTTCGGTTTCGTGCGCATGATGCAGCAGCTTGAGCGCGCCTGGAAACCGACGCACTTGGCGGTGGTCTTTGATGGCGGAACACCGCCAGCCCGCCTCGCGCTCGTGCCCGATTACAAGGCCCATCGCAAGCCGATGCCGGACGATCTAAAGGCGCAGCTCCCCGTCTTGAATGCCTATCTTGAGGCAGCTGGCATTGAGGCCCTGCGCCTGGATGCCTGCGAGGCGGACGATGTGATCGCGACGCTGGCGCGACGGGCGGCGACTGACGGCAGCGACGTGATGATCGCGACCGGAGACAAGGATTTATTCCAGCTTGTTGATGGTCATGTGCGCATCGTCTCGCTGGCGGGAGAACCGACGGCGATGGATGCCGATGCTGTCGAGCAGAAAACCGGTGTGCGTCCGGAGCAGATTCCGGACTGGCTGGCCATGACCGGTGATGCGGCCGACAATATCAAAGGTGCATGTGGTGTTGGTCCTAAAACGGCCGCGAAATTACTCAAGACCTTTGGCGGCTTGCAGGCGATCTACGCGCAGCTCGATTCGGTTGAGAGCCCCAAGTTGCGTCAGGTGCTGGCGGACTCCCGCGCGATCGTGGAGCGCAACCTGAAGATGGTACGGTTGGATTGTGCGGTTCCTGGTGTGCCGGATTGGCACCCTCTGAAACGGGAACAGCCGCCCGCGAGCGCGTTGCTGGCATTCTACCGCCGCTATGAGTTTACCGCCTTTGCCAACAACCTGATGTCACCGGAATTGTTCTAGGCATGAAGACGAACGCAGAGCGTATTGCTTCCAAGGTCATGATGCTGCGGGGGTCGGACGTGTTCAGCGGTGTGAGTGACGCGAGCCTCCAGTCGCTGGCGGCGGTGACGGTTCTGCAGGAATACGAGGCCGGTGAGTCGCTGTTCTATCAGGAACAGAAGGCGTCCGGCTTCTATGTGCTCGTCAAGGGGGCGCTCACGGTCTACCGGGCCGGGCTGGACGGTCGCCAGCAGATCCTGCATGTCTTTGACGAGCCCGGTGACGTGTGTGGCGAAGTACCGGTATTCGAGGGGTCTACCTATCCTGCTGCGGCCGATGCGGTAGAGGCATCGCGGGTGCTTTACCTGTCGCGTACCGACTTCCTGGCAGTCACGCGGCAGCATCCGGAAATCCTGCTTGAGATGCTGGCCGTGCTCTCAAAACGGCTGCGGCGGTTTGTCGGGTTGATCGATGATCTCTCGCTCAAGGACGTCTCCACGCGGCTCGCGGCATTCCTGCTGGGATTGGCCGATGCGTCCGGCCGCGACACCTTCGCGCTGGGCATGACCAAGGGGTCGCTGGCCGCACGATTGGGTACGATTCCCGAAACACTCAGTCGTACATTGCGCAAGTTGCAGCAGGCGGGGGTGGCGGAGGTGGATGGCCGCACGATCCGGATCCTGGATCACACCCGCCTGGAGGCACTGGCCAGTGGGGAGGATGGCCTATGAGCAGCATCGGCAATCGTCGTCGTGAACGGCTTGGCATTTTTGGCGGATCGTTCAATCCGGTGCATCTCGGGCATCTGCTGCTGGCGCAGACGGCACTCGAACGGTTTAATCTGGATCGTGTGCTTTTCATGCCCTGCGCGGTACAGCCGCACAAGGATCCGCGCGGGCTGGCATCCGCCGCTCATCGCGAGGCGATGGTCGAGGCGGCGATCCTGGACAATCTGGGCTTTGAGCTGTTGGATATCGAACTGCGCCGGGGCGGCGTTTCCTACACGGTGGATTCACTGCGGGAGATCCGTTCGATGCACCCGAATGCCGATCTGTTCTTCATGATCGGAGCCGACACCTTGCAGGAACTGCATGGATGGAAGGACATCGAGACGGTGTTGTCGCTGTGTGAATTCATCGTCTTCGCCCGCCCTAGTCATGAGCTGGCACACCTGTCGCCAGAGGCCTTGAAGCTGCCGGTCCCCTGGTCGGAACGTCTGATGCGGAATCTCTGCAGCGTGAGACAGATTGATATTTCTTCGTCCGATATACGGCATAGGGTTGCCGAAGGCTTGAGTATACGTTATCTTGTCCCGCAGCCGGTGGAGATGATCATTATGGAGCATCATCTCTACCGTTAGCCATGGAAAGTCAGGAGGTTGATTATCGACGCAAAAGCATTAACAGAGCGCATTCGGGTCATTCTGGATGATAAGAAGGCGCAGGATATAACCATTATTGATGTGCGGGGAACCTCGACGGTCACCGACTACACAATCATTGCCTCCGGTATGAGTGCACCGCATATCCGGGCGCTCTACGAGGAGGTGCAGCACCAGCTCAAGCAGGAGGGGGTGGCCTGCTACCGCCGCAGCGGCGAGACCGAAGGGGGCTGGATGGTGCTCGACTACGTGAATGTGATTGTTCACCTGTTCGTGCCTGAAATGCGGGAATTCTACGCGCTCGAAACCCTGTGGGATGACGTTGCCGCTATGCGTGAACAGCCTCCTCAGGACTGAGCAGTTCGCGGACGTCTTCCCAGGTCAGGGACGTCTCGGTGGCTGCCGCAGTGCCGAACGTAGCATTGATCAGCGTGCGTTTGCGTTGCTGGAGCGCGATGACTTTCTGCTCGATCGAGTTCTCGGTCACCAGCTTGATGCTGTAGACCGTGCGCGACTGCCCGATCCGGTGTGTCCGATCCGTGGCCTGATCCTCGACTGCGGGATTCCACCAGGGGTCGTAATGGATCACCACGTTGGCCCCGGTCAGGTTCAGGCCGCTGCCGCCCGCCTTGAGGCTGACCAGGAAGACGGGGATTGCCGGATTGTTGTTGAACGCATCAACCTGCGCCATGCGGTCGCGGGTGGAGCCGTCGAGGTAGGCGAACGGGATTCCGCGCTGCCTGAGCGCATCGCGCAGGATGTGCAGCATCTGCACGAACTGGCTGAAGACAAGGACACGGTGCCCACCGTCCATGGCCTCGTCAAGCAACTCGAAGAAGAGATCCATCTTGCCGGATTCGGTCTCGGCCGTGCCCGGGATGCTCTTGAGCAGGGCCGGATGACAGCAGCACTGGCGCAGGCGCAGCAGGGCGCTGAAAACCGAGAAGCGCGCCCGCTCGAAGCCTTGTTCGTCGACCAGCTCGCTGAGGCTGTCGTGGTACTGCGCCAGCAGCCGGTTGTAGATCCGACGCTGGGCGGGTAGCATCGGGCAATCGGCAATCTGGGTGACCTTGTCGGGCAGGTCGGCGGCAACCTCGAGCTTCAGGCGTCGTAACATAAACGGGGCCATCTTCATGCGTAGGCGAGCCAGGGCCCGGTCGGCGTTGAGGCTTCCGGTTGTGATCGGTTGTTCGAAACGGATACGGAAACTGGTGTGCGTGCCCAGGTAACCCGGCATCAGGAAGTCCATGATCGACCAGAGATCGTTCACGCTATTCTCGATCGGCGTGCCTGTCAATACCAGCCGTCGCTGGCCTTTCAGTCGTTTGGCGGCGACGGCGTTCTGGGTGGCGCGGTTCTTGATATGCTGGGCCGCATCGAGCAGGACCGCGGAAAAACAAATATCGTCATAGTGGTTGATGTCGCGGCGCAACAGGGCATAGGAGGTGATGACCAGATCGTGCGCGCGGATGTTGCTTTCCTTGCGGTGGCGGGCCGTGCCGGAAATGACCAGGCAGGAAAGATCGGGTGTGAAACGCTGGACTTCACGTGCCCAGTTATGGATCAGGCTGGTGGGGCAGACAACCATGGCGGGAGCGGGTTCGAGTCCGTCGCGCCGGGCCGCATCACGGCGGATCCTGATCCAGGCGAGTGCCTGGACGGTTTTGCCAAGCCCCATCTCATCGGCCAGGATGCCGCTGTAGCCGGCATGGTCCAGAAAACAAAGCCAGTTGACCCCTTCGCGCTGGTAGGGGCGAAGCTGGCGGGAAAGGGCATCCTCGACCGGCGCGGCTGGCAGGCCGGCTTTGTCCTGCTGCGCGGCGGCATGACGGAGCCACAGGTCGGGCGCGGTCAGTCTGGCGGTGGCGAAGGCGGTGGTGATCGAGCGGATGAATCCAGCGTGGATCAGCGCGACAAAGGCGGTGCCGTCCCTGTATTCAATGCATTCGGCCAACGCGGCGGCCAGGCCGTTGAGTCCGGCGGCGTCCAACAGCAGGGTGCGGCCCGCATCCGTCATGATCGCCTGGCCATTGTGCAAGGCGGTCTCGACCGCATCGGTGTTGACTGGCGTCCCGTGCTCGTCGCTGTATTCAATGTCAAGGCGGTAGCTGCCGATATCGCCAGCCGCGCTGATGACAATGCAGGGGGTCACCCAGCAGGCGTCCTGTGCCAGGCTGGCGATCCCGTCGCTGAAGCGTACTTCCCAGCCGAAACGCCTGAAGGCGGCGGCGGTATCGGCCATGGCGTGGAGTACGTTGTCGGGGCCGTGCAGGTGTATCATGCCATCATCGCCAGGTTCCTCGTCGAATGCCGCCAGGAAATGCTCGCGGGCACGTTGTTCGGCAGCGGCGTTACGGGTCAGGTAATGCAGGGGGTCGTCGTGGACGGGCGCGGCATCGTGTTCTCCAGGGAGGGTCGCGGTGTCGAATGGCGTTTCGCCGTAGAGCGCCTGTAGCGAAACGGTCGCCTGATCGGATACGCCTTGTATGTGAACTCGGAAGCCGGGATAGCCTGACGAGAACTGGAAGTGGTCGGGGTTGACCGTGTTTTCGACGATGAACGTGGTTTCCAGCGGCGGCAGAACCTCGTTCAGGTAGCGGAAGGTCAGCGTGCGCGGGACGCGGAGCGGGGCGCGATAGGCATCGCGCAGCTCCGCCGGCAACAAGGCCTCGAGCGGATGCAGCTGATTTCCGACCTGCACCCAGGCTCTGCGTCTTGATAGGTATATCGTCTTGCTTTCCGGCTCCGTGCGGTGGCTGATTTCCAGTTCCCCCGAGTCTTTATCCAGTCGCATGGCGATGACTCCGATGACCGGGTCCGCTGACAGGGTAAGCGGTTCATGGCCGTCCTCGACCCAGAGGGTGCCTCCGGCGGCTTCCTGTAGCAGTTGCGCGAACGCGGCGGCATCGAGGGTCAGTGTGGATGGGCATGCCGAGGTTTGCGCAAAATCCTCGAGCACATAGAGAAGGTGCCGGTCTGGAGAGCTGAAGGCGAGAGCCCGTTCCGGGGCGATGCGTTCGGGGGCATGCTTCCTGCCCTCGACAACAATCCGGATCGTCACCGTTACGGCTCCGGATTGCCAGTCCTCGCGCCAAGAGCCGGGGACACGGAGCCGCACGGCGGCGGGAGTCGTCCCCGGTGCATCTTGAATCTCGCGGCGCGGATGCGGGCGCGTTCCCGTCTGCGCCTCCTGCCGGATGCGGGCCTCGATTCGGCGGCGGCGTTCCAGACGCGGATCCTCCGTAAGGTCGGCGAGAGCCATGCCGGCGGCGACGACATGGGCGCAGATGGTGTCGTGCTTCATGTTCTGGTAGCAGGGGCAGTCGCTGATGACCGTGCTGTCCGGCAGGACCTCGAAGCGCGTGTAGACCGGATGTCCGGCGGTGACGACCGTTGCATGAATACTGGCACCATCAACACGAAGATCACGAACACCGCCGCTACGGCAGATTGCTTCCGCCTCGCGCCATGTCTTCGCGTCCGCCCAGTCAGCCACAGATCGATGAGATAGATAAACAACCATGGTCAGACATGTTAGTCTGAAGGCGGCTCGAAAATCAACGCAAATGTCGGTGAGGGGATTGTCAAGCACAGCATGCCATGCTATATTGGCCACAGTTGTTTCGGGCGCGGTGATGGTATCGCGCAAGAGCCTCACACAGGGAGTAAGCGCATGATGGAACCGACTACAGGGGCCGACCGGCCGAACATTGTCTTTATCCTGGCGGATGACTTCGGGTGGTGCGACGTGGGGATTGAGGGTAGCGCGTACTATGAGACGCCCAATCTTGACCGGCTGGCCCGGATGGGGATGCGCTTCACGCGCGGGTATGCCGCCTGCCAGGTCTGCAGCCCCTCGCGCGCCAGCATCCTGACCGGCAAATATACGCCGCGCCACGGCATCACCGACTACATCGGCGCGCCCTCAGGCACGGACTGGCGTCGCCAGGGGCGTTGCAGCAAACTGCTGCCGGCGGGCTATGAACACGCGCTGCGGGCGGACGAGGTGACTTTCGCGGAAGCCTTGCGCCGCACGGGATACCGCACCTTCTATGCCGGGAAATGGCATTGCGGGGGTGAGGGCGCCTGGCCCGAGAATTTCGGTTTCGAGATCAACAAGGGCGGCTGGAGTGCGGGGCAGCCGGATAGTTATTTCTCGCCGTGGCAGAATCCACGCTTGCCGCCGGGGGCGCCCGGCGAGTCGCTGCCGCTGCGCCTGGGACGCGAGACATCCGATTTCATCACCGCGCACAGAGCGGAACCCTTTCTTGCCTATCTCTCCTTTTACTCGGTCCACAGCCCGCTGCAGACCACGCGTGAGCGCTGGGCGAAGTACCGCCAGAAGGCCGTTGCGCAGGGTGTGCCGGACCGGCGGTTCGTCATGGACCGGACGTTGCCTGTGCGCCAGGTCCAGGATTGCCCGGTCTATGCCGGGATGATCGAGGCCATGGACGAGGCGATTGGCATGGTGCTGGATACGCTGGAGGCACAGGGCCTCGCGGCAAACACGATCATCTGCTTTACCTCCGACAATGGCGGCGTTTCTTCCGGCGATGCCTATTCCTCCTCCATGCTGCCGTTGCGCGGTGGCAAGGGCCGCCAGTGGGAAGGGGGCATCCGCGAGCCCTTCTACATCGCCTGGCCGGGACGGATTGCGGCCGGGACCACTTGCGATGTGCCGGTCAGCGGTATGGACTTCTACCCGACGTTCCTGGACCTGGCTGGTGTGCCGGTGCCGCCGGAGCGGACGGTTGACGGCCGGAGCCTGGCACCCCTGCTGCGCGGCGAGGACGATCCGACACTGGCGGGCCGGGATCTTTTCTGGCATTACCCGCATTACGGCAACCAGGGCGGCGAGCCCTCCTCGATCATCCTGCGGCACCCCTGGAAGCTGATCCACTACTACGAGGACGGCTGCGACGAACTCTACCACCTTGAGAACGATCCGGGCGAGCATCACGATCTGGCGGCGTCGCAAGCGGACCGCGTGGCGGCGCTGCGAGCGCGGCTCGACCAGTGGCTGCACGAGACGGGGGCTCGCTTCCCGGTGCCGGACCCCGAATACGATCCCGTCAAGGCCGCTGCCCGGTTGCAACGCATCGAGCACCAGCAGATGCCGAAACTGGAGGCGCAGCACGCCGCCTTCCTCGAACCGGACTGGGAACCGAACCCCGACTGGTGGGGCAGCCTGATCGTGCGCGATTAAAGAGCCTCGAGTGGTTTGTTCTCGGATTTCGGGGTATTTTGCCTTGACGCTGAATCGCTGAACCGTCAGGCTGTAAGCAACATGGCTTGGGTGTGACACCAACAAGGGAGAATAAGAAATGAAGCGTTTACACGTAATGGCGGTAGTGGCAATGGTGGCGACAATTACCGGCTGTAGCGGTTCGGCACCAACGCTCGATACCCCCGATGGCGCCATGCGCAACATGCAGCAAGCGGTCGTCAATAGTCAACCCGATCAGCTGTTCAAGGCATTGCCCGCCAGCTACCAGTCTGATATCAACGCCCTTGTGGCCGATGCCGCCACGCGGATGGATGCCGAGCTCTGGAACGAGTCGACGGCTTTGCTTCTGCAGGTCGTCGGTCTCCTCAAAAGCAAGCGCGATCTGCTGCTCGCCAGTCCGATGATGGCCAGCGTGCCGAACAAGGACGATGTCGCGAAGAACTGGGATAACGGCGTCGCACTCCTGCATGCGCTGGTGAACAGTGAGTTCACCAACATCGAGCGTCTGCGCCAGGGTAATGTCGCCGGTTTGCTGGCCAAGGATGGGGGTGCCCTCATGGGCAAGATCACCAGCCTGATGGAGAGCAGCGAGTCGAGTGCCGAGGCGGGCAAGGAACTGGCCAAGCTCAAGGCGATGAAGGTGTCCGTGGTATCGACCGGTGCGGACACCGCCGTTGTCAAGGCGGAGACCCCCGGCGAGGAGCCGGAGACGATCGAGATGGTCAAGGTCGAGGGCGTCTGGATCCCCAAGGATATGGCGACGGGCTTCAAGGACGGTATCGCCGAGGCGCGCAAGAATCTCGCTCAGATTGATTTCACCAGCGAGGAAGGCAAACAGAAGAAGACCATGGCCATGATGCAGATGGGGATGGTCAAGCCCATGCTCGCGCAGCTCGAAGCCGCCAAGACGCAGGAAGACCTGCAAGCCGTATTCGGCGGCGTCATGATGATGATGATGGGCGGCATGCAGCAGGGCGGGGGCATGTCTGCCCCCCCGTCGATGATGGAGTAGTTGACTACCATCATTGCATAACTCGGAATATGAGACTTGAGAGGATTCTCCGATCGATAAGCAACAGTCAAAACGTCTTCAATGCAATCGGATTAAGGATTGACATCCCGGCGAGCGGATGTTATAAATTGCGGCTAATTTTAATTGATTTTCGAGGTTACTGAATATGGCTGCAAAGAAGGTTAAATCGTCCAAGGCAGGTTCCGTAGGGAAAACGGTGAAATCAAAGGTGAAGTCGTCTCCAGTGCGCACCGCGCCAACGGCCCCAAAGGGTGTGCCTTCCAAAAAAACGGCATCAAAGCCTGCCAAAGCGGTAAAAGCATCGGTCACGGCGGCTAAGCCGAAGGCCAAAACCAAGGTTTCCGCCGCCAAAGCGCCAGCCAAGCCGGCGGCAAAAGCTCCTATGAAAGTCAAGTCCCCGGCGGCTAAATCGTCTACCAACCCGAATGCATCTAAGGCGCCGGCTAAATCCGTGGCAAAGGTTCCGTCTTCGCGTGCGGTAGCTCCGGCAAAGGGCCATACCACCGTCAAGAGCAAGGCCACCGCGAAGGGCAAGACGCCTGCGAAGGTGGTGCCCGTAGCGGTTGCCCAGCCGGGTAAGAAAAAGCAGCCGACACCGGTGGCGGCGGTCACGAGTCCGGCTGCCGGGGTTCATGAGACCTCGTCCACGATCAGTACCGGCGGACAGCAGGCGACACGGTCGTTCTCGGTGATCATGCAGGGGCACGCCGCGATTGCGCAGGGCATCGAGGCGCGCAAGGCGGCCGCCAAGGCGAAGAATCTGGCACGCTTTCCGCATCCGGCGACCTCGAAGGTGAAGGCCACACGGAAGTTGACGTCGGCGCAATCCAAGACGTACGAGCAGACGCTCCTGCGCCTGCGCGACGAATTGAGCCGCCAGATCGCCTTCTTGCGCGGGGCCTCGCTGACGCGTTCGGATGAGGTCAATCCCGAGGAGGACGGATCGGATGCCTTCGAGCGGCAGCTGGCTCTTAAGCTGGCTTCGAACGAGGGGGACGCCATTTTCGAGATCGACGAGGCCTTGCAGCGGATCACGGACGGCACTTATGCGATTTGCCAGGATTGCGGCTGTATCATCAACTCGGCGCGTCTAAAGGCGTTGCCGTTTGTGCGGCGTTGCGTGGAGTGCAAGCGGGTTGCCGAGAAGAAACGCACCGTTGACGACCGCCGCTATTTCTAATCGGCGGGGGGCTTGCGTCCGCCGCGCTATGCAAGAAGGCTTATGCTACCGCTGCTTTTAGGCATCGCGATAACAGTGATCGACCAGTTGACAAAACTGCTGGTCACGCAGCGGTTCTACCTTTATGAATCGATTCCTGTCGTGCCGGGCCTTTTTAACCTGCGCTATATCCAGAATACCGGGGCGGCCTGGGGTATGTTCGCCGGTGGCCATGGTTGGCTGTCCGCGCTTTCGGTGGTGGTGCTGGTGGCACTGGTCGTCTTTCAGCGTTCCTTCTTTTCACATGGCCTGGTGGAGCGCATCGCCTTCGGTCTGATCATCGGGGGCATTGTCGGTAATTTCATCGACCGGGTGCGGCTGAACTATGTGATTGATTTCCTCGATTTCCACTGGGGACGGCATCATTTTCCGGCATTCAATGTGGCGGATGCGGCCATTTGTTGCGGTGTGGGACTTTATATGCTCACGCAGATCCTGCTGGCACGTCGCCAAAGGGAGGAAGCCTTGCGTGCGGGAGTGGCACGGTGAGTGCGGTTGCCGGACGACCGCTGCAGGTGTTGGTTGGCCCGACGGCCTCGGGCAAGAGTGCCGTTGCCCAGGTCATCGCCGAACAGGACGGGGCGGCGGTGCTTTCGGCCGACTCGATGCTGATCTATCGCGGGATGGATATCGGCACGGCCAAGCCGGATCGGCAGGCGCGTGCCCGTGTCGATTACCTGGGGGTCGATCTGGCGGATCCCTGTGAATCGTTCAGCGTGTGGGCCTATCGCGAGGCGGTCGCCATGCAATTGGCGGCGCTGGCACCGGACCGGGACGTCCTGGTCGCTGGCGGCAGCGGGCTTTATGTCAAGGCCTTGACGATGGGCCTGGCGGCGGCGGGGCCCGCACCGGCCAGCCGCGCCCGGTGGGAGGCCGTGTTTGCCGCTCTGGGGGTGGATGGCTTGCAGCAGGCGCTGCAGCAACGGGATGCGGAGGCGCTTGCCGGTTTACGCGATCCGCGCAACCCGCGGCGCCTGATCCGGGCGCTGGAGCGGCTTGATGAGGGCGGCGAAACGACGCGCCACGCCTCGTCGTGGCGCGAGGCGGCGACAGGACCGGTGCTGGCCGGCCTGTGGATGGATCCGGCGTTGCTGAACACGCGCATTGAACAGCGGCTGGAGACCATGTATGCTGACGGCCTGCTTGAGGAAGTGGCCGGCTTGCTGGCCGACCCGCGCGGGCTTTCGCCCACCGCCCGGCAGGCGATCGGCTATGCCGAGGCGATCGCCGTGATCGAGGGACGCAGCAGCCACGCGGAGGCAATGGCGCTGACTGCCGCTCGTACCCGGCGGCTGGCCAAGCGCCAGCGCACCTGGTTCCGGCACCAGGCGCGGGTGGAATGGATCGAGGTGCAGCCGGACGAACCCGTGGCGTCCCTTGCGGAGCGGGTGCGGGAGATATGGAGAACGCATGGCAGTGCAAGTATGGCATGAGGAGAACGAGGCTGGCGGTGGTGGCGGTGGGCTGGCGGATCCGGGATACCGCTGCGGCAGCAGTCTTTGCCGTGTCCGCGACATGCCGGCGCAGATCCGTCCGCGTGAGGCTGTTGCGCAGTTCGGTGTCGAGAATGTCAGCGATGACGTGCTGCTGGCACTGCTGCTGCGCACCGGGATCAAGGGCATCAACGTGGTGGACCTGGCCAAGGGGCTGATGCGGCGGTATGGTTCCCTGAGTGCGATTGCCGAGACCTCCGTGTCTGATCTGGCGAGCGTCAAGGGGATGGGTCCCGTCAAGGCGCAGATGCTCAAGGCGGCACTGGAGCTTGGCCGTCGCCTGGGCTCCGAGATGCAGCCTGCCCGCGTCAAGATCACCACCCCGGCGGATGTCTACCGGTTGCTGCGCCATCAGGCGGTCACGCTCGGCCGCGAGATGTTCTGGGTGCTGCTGGTGAATGCCAAGAACGTTTTGATCTGCCAGCCGGTCGATGTGACCGCCGGCATCCTGGATGCCAGTCTTGTGCACCCGCGCGAGGTGTTCCGCGAGGCCATCCGGTCCGCGGCGGCAGCGGTTGTTCTGGCGCACAATCACCCATCCGGCGACCCGTCGCCGTCTGCCGAGGATCTGAAGATCACCCGCCAGTTGATCGAATCCGGGCGGATTGTTGACATAAAAGTGCTCGATCATGTAATTCTGGGCCGCAGTGGCACGACAAGTAAGGACGGTTACCTGAGTCTGCGTGAGTCAGGTCTGGTTGCTTTTAGTTGACAAGCCGTATATGGATTTGGATACTGTACGTCATGAATACAAAGTTGACATTGCGAATGGATGATATGCTTGTTCGGGAAGCGAAGATGCAGGCGGCTAGCCGTGGCAAATCGGTTTCCCGGATGTTTGGCGAATTCGTGACTTCCCTGGGTGCAATCAAGCGCACTCAAGAGCTCCCGCCTGTTACTAACTCCCTCCTGGGTGTGATGAAGGGCCACCTTGTTTCAGAGGAGGATTACAAGAAGCACCTCCGGGAGAAGTACTCTTGAAAGTCTTGGTAGACACCAATGTTGTCCTGGATGTGCTTCTCGATCGTCACCCCTTTGCCAAGGCGGCTGCCCGCGTATTCGCGCTTGTCGAGGAGTCCCGGATAGAAGGATTCCTATGTGCGACAACCGTGACAACTGTCGACTATCTTCTTGGACAGGCTCTTTCGCCTCGTGAAGCGCGTGCAGCGCTCCAACGGCTTCTTGACCTGTTCGAGATCGCGCCGGTCAACCGTCCTGTGCTGGAGCAGGCTCTCGGCAGCGACGTTTCCGATTTCGAGGACGCCGTTATCGAGCAATCCGCGCGAGTCGTATCGGCCGACGCCATCGCCACGCGAAACCTCAAGGATTTCAAAAAATCTTCGGTTACGGCAATGGACCCGCCGGAGTTGCTCTCTGTGGTAGACGCACTACACAAGGACCCTGACGATGAAATTGACATCAACACGTGAAAAGCT
>CAZOXS010000042.1:0-5500 GCA_964583785.1 uncultured Victivallales bacterium | reverse complement strand
GGTTCTGCCTTGGAAGGCAAGGGCGGGGGGGGAGATGCCAGGCGTTCCGGTAGTTCAGAGCTGAAGAATTATATTTTGCAAAACCCCTTGCTGCGCCCGGCTTCAAGCGGGCGCAGCAAGGGGTTTTGCAAGAGCCTCAATCTATTGAACAAAAGCCTAAATGATGACCAAAAAGGAACCGGAAATGACATCATCTGAACTCGAACGCCGTTCCTCGGCCGTTACGCTTTCCGATATGGAGATCTTTATCTTCCCCGAACTGATGTTCAGTCTGCTGCTGGCCAATATCATGTCGCCGCGCATCTGGCGCTGGCTGGAGTATCCCTGGTTCGAGGGAATTGAATCCATGAATCCCTACAAGCGCATCACGCGCATGAAGCAGTACATCATGGACCACTACGACTTCAATCTCGACCTCGACACCTGGGGCTTGACCCGCGCCGAGACCGAGCTGGCGCGTTTTTCCAGCTTCATTGACCGCGAAGCCCTGAGCCAGTCCAATGCGCTGTTCGGCTACGAGGGCGACAAGTACTATTTCGATATCGATATCCGCACGCACTTCGGGCTCGACAAGTACGAGGGCAGCGTCATCCCGTACTGGAAGACCGAGACCGTCGAGGCGATGGACGCCTTCCGGTTCCGCGACGGCTACGCCGCCGGAGCGGGCGAATGCGTCTCGCTGGCGGCTCTTTACGCCGCCGCGCTGTTCATTGTTGCCCGCATCCCGCTGGCGGACATCTACCTGCTGGCCACGCCGCTGCATTCACAGAATTTCGTGCTGGTCAACGAGGGGATCCTGACCAACAACCGCCGCCTGGTGACCAAGAACATGTGGTTCAATGGCACGGCGCTGTCGGCCCAGGCCCGGCGGGCGCTGGAGAATGAGCGCGTGACGATCGTCTCGCACGTCACCGGTCACATCCATACGATCTACGAGGAGGCGACGATCGACCCCGAGGCCTTCCGCCATTTCGATGCGGCCCTCTCGGACTACCTCAAGACGCCGCTGACCCGCGAGGTGCTGGGCAATTTCATGCGACAGGCAGGCGAGATGCAGAAATGTTTCCAGCTTCGCTGGCAGCTCAACGGGGTGGATCTGTACATCCCGGTCGAGAAGGCCTTCGCCTATGAGAACGGCAGCCCCTACCGCATCACCGACAAAACCCGCGAGAAGCTGCTGGCGGATATTGATCGCGAGGAGTTCGCATGTCGCCTGATGCCGCGGCGGATCGTGCTCAACGACCTTGAAGCGTTCATCGATGAACGCTCGGTGGACATCGACAATCCCGCCGATACCGTCGCGCTCGAGCAGCAGTTCGCCTGCGACTGTCTGGATGCCAGCCTGGCCATCAGGAGCCTGATCCGCTTCTGCCATATCCGCCCCCGCCTGCCGGAAATCGCCACGAAACGGTTGAACCCGCCTACCGCCCCGCTGGACATAACGCGCGAGATGGGCCGTGAGGGGATCATTGCCCGCCTGGAGCAGCTCCGGACGGAGAACCCGGCGGCCGATCTGGCTTTCTACGCCTATCGCGACTTGAGCCGTACCCCGCATCAGGCCTTCCTGAAAGCCTGCATCGAGCGCAACCCGGTCTGCATCGGGGGGACCGTGGCGCTCGACGACGATGCCCTGCTCGCGCACATCGCCGCGTTGCCGGACGAGTCGATCTATGACGATCCCGGCCGCCTGGCCCAGCCCGACGAGGTTTGGAACTTCGGCCGCGGCGATGGCCTGGAAAAGGCACTGCTGCTGGCTGACATCCTGTACAGCCGTTCTGCGGCGCCCCTCGTGATCACGATCACGGAAACCTCCGCCACCGTCGTCTGCGGTGTGCTGACGCAAACCTATCCCTCCGCCAAGGGTCTGGCTTCCGCTCGCTGGCATTTTCCATTGCCGCCTGTGATTGCTGCGGGTTGAGGCCGAATCCAATTAAGATCGGGCATGGTCATTGGCCTGCTGGATGAATTTTGGTTTTCAATTGTGCTTGAATCCGGGTGGAGATGGTGCTAGCTTGGCTGGCGTCGTTTATCGAGGGGGTATAGCTCAGTTTGGTAGAGCGTCGCGTTCGCAATGCGAAGGCCAGGGGTTCGAACCCCCTTACCTCCACCAATTTGCCCATACGGGCAAATTGTCCTCTGTAGCCTTGCGCGAAGGAGGACTTTCTGTCTCAGGGAATTGCTGACAATCAGCCGCATTCGCAAGGAGCATCACATGGACGCAAAGGTTCTGGTTACCGGCGGTAGCGGTTTTCTCGGCATTAATCTGATCCGTCATTTGCTGGGCAAGGGCATTACGCGTATCGTCTCGCTCGACCTGGTTGACTTCGATTACCCGGAACGCGACCGGATTGAGGCGGTGGTCGGCGACATCCGCGACAAGGCTGCCGTGGCGCGCTGCATGGAAGGGGTGACATGGGTGATCCATACGGCCGCCGCCCTGCCACTGTATACCGAGACCGAAATCATGACCACCGAGGTGGACGGCACCCGCAACCTGCTCGAGGCCGCCGCGGCATCCGGTACGGTCGAACGGTTCGTGCACATCTCCTCAACGGCGGTTTATGGTATTCCCGATCATCACCCGTTGCTGGAGGATGACAAGCTTGATGGTGTCGGCCCCTACGGCATCGCCAAGATCGAGGCCGAGAAGGTCGCCCTGGCGCATCGCGCCAAGGGCATGTGCGTGCCGATTATCCGTCCGAAATCCTTTGTCGGCCCCGAGCGTCTCGGCGTGTTCGCGCTCTTCTACGACTGGGCCAAGGATGGGCGGAATTTCCCGATGATCGGCAACGGGCGCAACCGCTACCAGCTTCTGGATGTCGAGGATCTGTGCGGGGCAATCTGGCTGACGCTCACGCTCGACAAGGCGCTGGCCAACGACACGTTCAATATCGGGGCCAAGGATTTCACGACCATGCGCGAGGATTACCAGGCGGTGCTGGACAAGGCCGGTCATGGCAAGCGGATTATCGGTACGCCCGCCGGGCCGATCATCTGGGCGCTGCGCCTGCTGGAGTTCTTCAAGCTCTCGCCGCTTTACAAGTGGGTCTACGAGACGGCCTGCGAGGATTCGTTCGTGAGCATCGAAAAGGCCGAGCGGGTGCTTGGCTACGCACCGACGTATTCCAACAAGGACGCGCTGGTGCGCAACTACGATTGGTATCTGGCGCATCTGGCCGACTTCGAGAACCGCAGCGGCATCTCGCACCGCGTGCCCTGGAAGCAGGGTATCCTGCGCTTCTTCAAGCTGTTCTTCTAGGCTTGCCTTCCCAGCCACTGGATGAACTCGCATGTTCGCGGGGATGGACTTCCGGCGTGGATCAGCACGATGACCGGCTCACGTCGGGTTACGGATTGGCTGGTCTCGAATCCGGCCTTGGAATAATCCACGTAGACGCTGCCGCCGTTGGCTGGCAGATACCCTTTTAACCGGTAGATGTCCGCTTCGACTGCCTGCAAGCGCTGCCGAAGCTGTTCGGGATCAATGCCGTTTGCCGGGACCAGCGTCACGGTGTCATAGAGCGGATCGCGGCAGGGAGCCAGGGCCGCATCTTCCAAGACCGGCGGTGCCACGGACTTTCCGAACAGTTCGACATCCGCTTCACCACGGACACAGGTCTGGATTTCAATGCCGGGGTTGATGGTGCGCAGCGCCTCGGCAGTGGCTTGAATCTGCGTTGCCTCATACAGATCGGTCTTGTTGATCAGCGCCAGATCCGACGCCTCGATCTGCGCGGTGATGTTCGGTAGCGTCTGGCGCAGCTTATGGAAACTGCCGGGGTCGATCACGCTGATGATCCGGGCCAGGCGGTATTGCCCGTCCAGACGGGTCTCGCGCAGCATCGACGCCATCACCTTGGGGTTGGCCATGCCGCTGGCCTCGATGACCAGGCCTGCCGGGATGCCGAACCGCTCCGGGATGGTCTGGAGTTGCAAGATGAACTGTGTCACCAGGCACTTGCAGAAGATGCTGCCGCCGGGCACGCAGACCACATCCGGATTTGATTCCGAGACGATGGCCCCATCGATATCGCGCGGCGAGAACTCGTTGACCAGATACACCAGCCGTTGCTGTAGATGACGGCGGGTAATCGCCTTGAGCAGCGTGGTCTTGCCGGAGCCGAGGAACCCCGTCACCAGGCAGATCGGGATCAGGTTTTTTCCTGGCTTGTTGATAAATTCCTCCTTACATGTTTATAACTTCAATTCATTTTCTCTATGCGCAATAGGGATTAGGCCGAAAGATTAGGGAAATGATTCAGGTCATGAGCATCGCTCCCCTAATCTTTCGCCTTAATCGTTTGCCTTAATCTCCCCGCTGCACCGATCCCCCTGTAGCCCACTCGCGCCGCGAGTTCGGCTTCCGCGTTGTAAGCGAACGGCTGGTTGGCGCAAGCACGGCTATATGCGTAACCGCACGCGTATCCCCGCTGCCTCAGTCGCGGCGCGACTGGGCTACAAAATAGCTACCACCTTAACTCGCGAGATTAGAAATGTTCTTGGCGATGGCGCGGGCCTCGATCGCCTTGGCCAGGGTTTTTATGTCCGGGATGATCGAGGCGAAGGCGATCTCGCCGTCGATACAGATCGTCGGCAGGTTGCTTACCCCCAGCTTCTTCATCATCCCCAGTCCGGCCCGGTCCTTGATCTTGTGCTCGTTGATGTAGACCTTCACAAACGCCTTGGCGGCGGCCTTCTCGACCGCTTCCATCATGTACTGGCAGGGGGCGCAGGAAGTGGAGTCGAGCGTGATGACATCCACGATGACCTCCTTGTAGTGGCTGTAGCGTGGCACCTGGATGTCGTCGTAGGCATCCTCCGCCCCGGCGGTGGTTTCGCGGGCGACGCGGCGGGCGTACTCGTCATGCACCACCTCGGCCACGGCCGCCAGATTCGCCGGCGGCGTATGGTAGGGCAGGTCGCAGCCGGGGGCCAGGACAAACCCCTTGCTACCGCTGGCGTCCATGATCTCCACGGCCTCGCGGCGCGCATCGTCCGCGCTGCCCAGCAGCAGCACCGAGGTCAGCTTGATGTTGCCACCGAACGATTTTCCCTGCGCCTCGCACAGTCGCCGCAGATCGGGCATGGAGATCTGCTCGTCGACGCAGATGTTGTCGGCGTGGGTCCGGCACATGACCTCCAGGTTGCGGGTCACATCGCCGCAGACGAAGATCGAGGACAGCCCGTTGTGCGCCCGGATCCAATCAAACAGCTTGTTCATGGCCGGCGTCACGAACGCCTCGAAATGCTCCGGTGAGATCTGGCTGGTCATCGGATCGACCACGGCAATCACGCTGGCCCCGTGCTTGAGATAGAGTTCGGCCATCTGGATCGCGATATCGGCGCAGTAGTCGGTCAGTTCCTGCACCTTGGCGGGATCGTCGAACATGTCCAGAAAGATATTGTTGCCGCGCAGGTGCAACGCCAGCGTGAACGGGCCACAGAGCAGGCCGTAGAGCGCCACCTCGGAGCCGATCTTCTCGTTCAGCGTCTCGAGCGC
>CAZOXS010000041.1:0-2737 GCA_964583785.1 uncultured Victivallales bacterium | reverse complement strand
GGGCGACGGACGAGTTCGCGCGCAGCCAGCGGGCATTCCAGCGCGTGTATTGCGACAATTGCTTCGATGAGAAGTTCATTGAACGCCGCAATTTCGACATGAAGGTGGAACTGAACAAGACCATCCGCGCGAAAGATGGCACCCTGGTGCAATCGAAGGGGGAGCGGCGGATTGCCGAGTGGCTGGCAGGGCATGGGGTTGCCTACCGCTACGACGAACGCTTCCGGATTATCGACGGGTATGCGATCCGGCCAGACTTCTACCTGCCGGAATTCGATGTCTACATCGAGTACTGGGGCATGGACACAGCGGACTACAAGATCGGCATGCTCAAGAAACAAAAACTGTATCAGGAGACCGGCAAAAAGCTGGTTTCAGTCTATTTCCAGGAGTTTGACCGCATTGAGGCGGTGCTGGCCGAGAAACTTCGTGCTTGTGGCGCATGGGGTGGGGGCTGACTCCACTTCGTTGCGTGACGGAGAAAGGTGCCTATGTATTCCGAAGACGATCTGCTGCCAATTTCCGCTTTGCAGCATCTGATCTTCTGCGAGCGGCAGTGTGCGCTGATCCATGTGGAGCAGATCTGGAGCGAGAACCGCCTTACGGCCGAGGGGCGCATTCTGCATGAGCGGGTGCATGAGGCGGCGGCGGAATCGCGCGGCGATGTCCGTATTGTGCGCGGCTTGCGCCTGCGCTCGCTGGCACTGGGGCTGATCGGGGTGGCCGATGTGGTGGAGCTGCACCGCGATGCGGACCGGGGTGGGGCGGTTGCCGGTTTAGCCGGGCGGTGGCGGCCATTCCCGGTCGAGTACAAGCGCGGCAAACCGAAGGCCAATGCCTGTGACGAGGTGCAGCTTTGCGCCCAGGCCATGTGTCTGGAAGCGATGCTGGAGTGCTTGATTACGGACGGTGCGCTCTTCTACGGAACTACCCGCCGCCGCAAGGATGTCGCTTTTGCCCCCGCCCTGCGCTCAATGGTCGAGGATGCCGCTGCCCGGCTGCACACGCTGGTGGCTTCGGGTATTACGCCACAGGCGCAGTACTCGAAAAAATGCGATTCCTGTTCGCTGAACGATATCTGCCTGCCGGAATTACACAAATCCGCACGAGCCTATCTGCAATCCGAAACCCGAACCCCCTGAACGGACCGACATGAAAAAATACCTCAACACCTTGTTCATTACCACCCAGGGGGCATACCTCAATAAGGAAGGCGAGTCGGTTGTGGTCAGCGTGGAGCGGCAGGTGCGCCTGCGGGTGCCGATCCACACGCTTGGAGGGGTTGCGTGTTTCGGCAATGTCATGTGCAGCCCGTTCCTGATGCACCACTGCGCGGAGAATGATGTGCTGATCAGTTTCCTGAGTGAAAACGGGCGCTTCCTGGCACGTGTGACGGGACCGGCACATGGCAATGTGCTGCTGCGCCGTCGGCAATACCGCATGGCCGACGATCCGGTGGCGTGCGTCGACATCGCGCGCGCGGTTCTGCTCGGCAAGGCCGCCAATGCCCGCACCGTTTTGCAGCGGGCCGTGCGGGATCACACCGGCAAGGATGGCATGGACGAGGTGGATGCGGCCGTCGGGCGGATCAGCATGTTGATGCGTGGCATTGAGAACGAACAGGATCTGGATGCCATTCGCGGGCGGGAAGGGGATATCAGCCGTCTTTATTTCAGTGTTTTCGACCGCTTGATCACGGCGCAGAAAGAGTCATTCAGTTTTGCTGAACGCAGTCGGCGTCCGCCCCTTGACAACATGAATGCACTGCTTTCGTTCATCTACACCCTGCTGGCGCATGATTGCACCGGTGCACTGGAGGCGGTGGGGCTTGATCCGCAGGTCGGGTTCCTGCACCGCGACCGCTCCGGGCGGCCGAGTCTGGCGCTGGATCTGATGGAGGAATTCCGCCCGTTCTTTGCCGACCGGCTGGCTCTTTCGCTGGTCAACCTCCGGCAAGTTCAGGCGAATGGTTTCAAGAAGACGGAGTCCGGTGCTGTGGAAATGACCGACGACACCCGCAAGGCATTGCTGGTGGCCTACCAGAAGCGCAAGCAGGAAGAAATGGTGCATCCGTTTTTAGGGGAAAGTGCATCGCTGGGCATTTTTTTTCATTTGCAGGCACTGCTGCTGGCCCGGCATGTGCGTGGCGATCTGGACGGTTATCCGCCCGTGATATGGAAGTGAGGTGGTGCGGAATGATGATGTTGGTCAGTTACGATGTATCCACGGTTGACCGGGCGGGCCGGACACGGCTGCGCAGAGCGGCAAAGGCTTGCCTGGATTACGGGCAGCGCGTGCAGAACTCCGTGTTCGAGTGCGATATTGATCCGGCGCAATGGGCAGATTTGAAGCACCGATTGATCACGCTGATCGATGAGGAGCAGGACAGTCTGCGCTTTTATCATCTTGGCGCCAACTGGCAGCATCGGGTTGAGCATGTGGGGGCCAAACCGACGCTGGATCTGCGCAACGATCCGCTGGTCATCTGATGCACATAAAGTGAAAATCGGGACTCCGCGAACCGCAAGCATTCAGGAATTTGCCGTGCGGTTCGCGGGACAAACGTAACATGCTCATTGACAATTGAATAGAGTGATTCAATCGGCGCATAAAGTACTACGTGGCGATACGAATTGTGTTTGTGCAGCCCGGATCGCGGAAAACAAAGCTTGCGCCATTGATACGCAAGACATTACAAAAGAATAGTCGCCCCTCTCGCGGGGGCGTGGATTGAAAC
>CAZOXS010000040.1:0-3012 GCA_964583785.1 uncultured Victivallales bacterium | reverse complement strand
TATCTGGATCACCGTGAGTTGATTGACAAGACCGACTCGATCCTGCGGGTGTTCGGGGAGCCGAAGGACGAGGAGAACGAGACGAAGTACCGGCCTTTGACCTTCCAGGTGGATGCCGTCAATCAGGCACTCTCGATCCTGCGGGCCTACAACGGTGTGATCATTGCTGATGTGGTCGGGCTGGGTAAATCGGTCGTGGCCAGCGTGCTGGGGCGCGTGAATGCCAAGCGCGGGCTGGTGATCGCCCCGCCTGGGCTGGTGGGGGACCAATACAGCGGTACGGGCTGGTGGGGTTACCTTCAGGATTTCGGTTTGAACGACTGGGTGGCAGTCTCGCGCGGCAAGATGGAGGATGTTCTTGAGCTTGTCAACCGGCAGCGCGATTTCGAGCTGGTGGTTGTGGACGAGGCGCATTACTTTCGCAATCAGGATAGCGAGGACTACCATTACCTCTCGCAAGTCTGCCGCGGCAAGCAGGTCATGTTGCTTACGGCCACGCCCTATAGCAATCGGCCGAATGATATGCTCTCGCTCCTGAAGCTTTTCTCGCCCGCCCGCCAGTCATTACTGACGCCGGACGGCGATCTCGAAGCCCTTTTCCGGTCGTACCAGGCGAAATACATCCACCTGGATTATGTGCTCAAGAACCTGGAGGACGAGAAACTCGCCGAGAAAGTCGCCGCCCGCCTCCATAAGCTTGCTATCCCACTTGCACTCAACCCCGCGAATTATGTGGCGATTCGAAAGGCGGCCAAGGGCATGTGCAAGACGCTGGCAATCGACATCCGGCTGGTGGTTGAACCGGTTATGATCCGCCGCAACCGACTCGATCTCAAGGGAGACCCCGATTACAAGCTGGAAGTGGGGCAGCATCTGCCGAAATTGCACGATCCGGTCGAGCAGTTCTATTGCTTTTCTCCCGAGCAGAGCGCTTTCTATGACCAGGTGATCGGGGAATACTTCGGCGAAGAAAGCGAGTTTACCGGTGCCATCTACCAGCCCGGCGCTTACGCGGAGGACGCTGCCGCCGCGGAGGCGGATGACGACGGCGACGAGTCCGATCCTCGCCGTATGCTCAACAACCAACAGCGCAACATGTACAAGTTCATCCGCCGCCTGCTTGTACGCCGGTTCGAAAGCTCTTTCGGTGCTTTCGAGAAAACGCTCGATAACTTGATCAAGGTCCATAAGAACGTCAGAAGGCTGGCGGTCCCGGCACCGCTGGGGCGGGGTATCGTTGTGTTGGACCGGACATTGATGGACAAACTGTTGAATTTGGAGGATGCGGCGGACGACGAGGTTGGCGATATTCTCCAGCACTACGAGGAGACAACCGAGGGCGATGGCGGCAAGACCGGCCGCCGTAACGTCCAGGTCTTCCACGTCTCCAAGGATTTTGGTGATGATGGCCTGAAACGCTTCCAGCAGGATGTGACGGCCGACATCAATCTGCTGGAAAAAGTCAAGCAGCAGGTCGAGACTCTGGAGCTTATCGAAAACGACCCCAAGGCGCGTCAGCTTGTCGATGAACTGCGCTTGGTTCTGGCTGGGAAACATCCCGCTATTGTCCTTCCCGCCACCGGGGAGCCACAGCGCAAGGTGCTTGTCTTTACCGAGTTCTATGACACCGTCGCGCATCTGAAGGCCTATCTGGATAAAGCCTTCCCCGGTCAGGTGCTCACGATCAGCACCTTGCACAAGCAGGCTGCGGCTATCGTCAAACGCAACTTCGATGGGTCGTGCAATCGCGGACTCCAGCAGGACCAGTTCCAGATTCTCCTGTCAACTGACAAGATGTCGGAAGGGTTCAATCTGAACCGCGCGGGGCTGGTCATCAACTACGACATACCCTGGAACCCCACGCGGGTTATTCAGCGGGTAGGACGCATCAACCGGATCGGCACAAAGGTCTTCGAGGATCTCTATCTTTTCAACTTCTTCCCATCTGAACAGGGCAAGGATCTGCACAACGTCCGCCAGATCGCCACGAACAAGATGTTCATGATCCACACGTCCATTGGCGAGGATTCCAAGATCCTCGACACCGACGAGGAGCCGACGCCGGCAGGACTATTCGAGAAGTTCTCCCGTAACCCCGACGAACTGGAGGAGGAAAGCTTCCTCACCAAGGCCAAGCGCGAATGGGACGCGATTTGCAAGAAACACCCTGGAGTTGTCGAAAAGATCGCCAAGCTACCTCTCCGCGTAAAGTCCGCTACCAAGCGCGAGCCATCCGGCACCTATCTGTTCGCGCGCAAGGGGATGACACTCTTTGCCCTCCGCCATTCGGAAGATCCCCAGGTTGATGGAGACCCCATCATCGTGCACCTCCCGCTTCAGGAGGCGCTTAGCGCCATCCAGTGCGACCACAAAGCCAAACGTGCCCCGAAGTTTTCCGATTCCTTCTGGTCGAGCTACGAAAACCTCCAAAAAGACCTGACTGAGCGTCGTCATGGTTCGGCCCCCGGTGCTACGGCCCTGATCACCAAGGCCCAGATGGTACTCCTCGGGAAGATCGGCACCGGTGTTGGTGGCGACTTTGCCAAAGTTCTTCTCGACGACCTGCAGAATCACGGCACACTCTCCGACCGCACACTGCGCAAGATCGTTGAAGCTGGCGGCAAGGACACAGAATTCGAAAGGATTATCCAGCAGCTCCAGCGAGAGATGGGCGCCGACTACCTCGCCATCATAAAAGACAAGCTACCCCCCAACGAAATCGTCATCGCCATCGAGCACCAGCCGTGAAACAACCCCAGCTGGCAGTGCAGTCTCGATCCTGATGTCCTGTAACGAAATGATGACCGAGTATGTGCAGGGCGGCAGAGAGACATTCACCTACGTCCTTGTCCTCGACGTCAGTCGCTGGGGCCGGATATGGGTATCGTATTCACGCATGCGCAATTCATTCGTGCGATCCTGCTGCTGTCCATACCAGAGCTTAACAGCGGTGCTTCCCGCATGGAATCATTCTTCTCGTTACGGAAAACCATCTCGATTCCCAATGCATCG
>CAZOXS010000039.1:0-7911 GCA_964583785.1 uncultured Victivallales bacterium | reverse complement strand
GCACGCTGACCATCGTGGCATCCACCACCTCGATCGCGGCCGCGACCCTCGCCCGGATCGCGGCGGGATCCGGGTTTTTCCCCTCGCCCCCCAGGGCTCGCGCGATCCACCGCATGTCCATCTTGATCGCCGTGAGGTTCTGGCCGAGATCGTCATGCATGTCGCGGGCAATATGGGCCCGTTCCACCTCGCGAGCCTGCTCGATACTGCCCAGCAAGGCGCGAAGCGCCTCGCGCGACCGTTTCAGTTCCGCCTCCAGCTGCTTGCGAATCAGGGCCGACCCGATATGCGCGGCAATACCCTCGAGCGTTTCAATCGTGTCAAGGGTAAAACGGCCTTTGCGCTTGTCGTTGAGCTGGATCAACCCCACAATCTGCTCACGGGTGCGGATCGGCACCAGCGCCATAGAGGCGTAACCATGATGGATGCACCGGTTACGCGGATGCAGACGCGGGTCCTGCCTGGACGGCAGGTCGAGCAAGGGCAAGGAGTCGTTGATCCAGAAACTCCCCCCTTTGGTGAAGATCGGGTTTGAAGGATCAGTCTTGCCGGAGATGACCAGGCCGCAGGTGCATTCCAGGCGGACATGGTCGTGCTCATCCCGGCACAAGCCACCATCCTTGCCGCGTTCAACCAACGTGCTCTCGGTCGGCAGGAAATCCCCGGGAAAACCGTCCTGGACAAAATACGGGAAATCCACGCCGTCCTGTAGGCGCAGCCCAACGGCATCGACACCTGTCCGTGTCCGCAATATCGTAAGGACGCGCTGGATGCATGCATGCAGATCGTCCGGCTCATTGAGAATATGCAGGATCTCCTGCACCATTTCCTGCGCCTCAGCGTGCTCGATGCACGCGGTTGCCGACATGCATTCCCGGTTGGTCATCGGTTGATGTTCCTCGCGTCGTTGGCGTTCGTAGCGATCTTTGCATGCACCCTTGATCAGCCTGACAAGGTGTTACCGCTCAGACCACATGCACACGGTCGGTATTTTGATATACATCTATCGGGAACGCAACACTAAACTTTTTTTTGTGGGAATGCACAACGAATGGGGAGCACACAACGAATGAAATGCGCATGATCATAGGCAATCGTCTGGCGCACCACGGCCCGCCGCCCGCGATCAGCGCTCAAGCAAGTCCTGCAGGGCGGGCAGCAGGATGGCGGCGCCGAACGGTTTCTTGATGAACGTCGTCGGCGAATCGTCCGCGACCGGGGCTTTTTGCTTGTCCCCGCTGATGGCCAGCACCGGTAGCGCCGGACTTATACAGCGGAGGATGGACATCGTTTCGCGACCATCGAGTTCCTTCATGATCATATCCAGGATAACCGCCCTGATGTCGCCCGTGTTGGCGGTGAGCAGGGCGACCGCTTCCACGCCGTTGCGCGCCTCGACGACCCGGTATCCATGCTTTTCGAGGATCGCTCTTACCATGCTCCGCAGATCCGCGCTGTCGTCCGCCACTAGGATCATCTCGCCCTTGCCCGGCCCCGTTGTCTGGGTTGCCGCCGCGTCCGGAACCGGAATCTCGTCGAAACCGCGAACAAAAAGGTTGGTAATGACACGAATCGCCTCGTCGGCGTCCCTTCCCGTTGCCGTCACGGTCACCTTCGCGCCGTACCCGGCGCAGAGGGTAAGCAAGCCGATGATGCTCTTGACGCTCGTGCTGTTGCCATTGTGCGAAATCTCGATATCCGCATCGAACATCTGCGCCTGCTTGACCAGCATGGCGGCGGGACGGGCGTGGATCCCGACCGGACTGGTGACCGCCAGCTGCGCCCGGCACCGCCGCGCATTGGCGGGATGCTTGTTGGCAAAAACTTCGCGCTCCGCCAACGCACTCAACGTCTCGATCGCCTGCTCGAACTCGTCCGACTTGCTGAACAGGAAATCGGCACCCAATTCGCTACAGCGATTGTACGTTTCCGGCTCCAGGTAATTGCTCAGCACGATGACCACGCTTCGACCACCATCGTGGCGGATATGCCGCAAAACGTCCATGCCGCTGCCGCCCAGCAAGGCGAGATCGAGCAGGACGGCATCCGGATGCACGCTATCGAACAGGGCCCTCGCCTCGGCCACGGTACCCGCCTCGTCCGCCACATGCAAACCGCGTTTTTCGTCGATCAGCCCGCGCAGCCGCTGACGAACCGACACGTTATCCTCCACAAGCATAACGGAAAACGGGACGCTGTCATTATCGGGGTGTGCCTTGTTCATGCTCCATTCCTGCCATATTGCCGCGACCGCGCCTAGTCGGTCAATCGCTCGATTTAGTGTCGGCTGCGTTAACCGCGCCATGTAGGGAGTTCTCCCGACAAGACGCTTTCCACAAAGGTATTGCAACCTGCCATTTGTTGGGGTTACTATCCTACCATGAAGTCTTACCGAATACAAGCTCCTGGCAATCCTGCCGCGACGGCCATACTGGCCGCCGTCCTCTGCACGACCGGCTGTTTTTCAACGGCCCGTCGCCTCGAGCGGCACCTGGCCGCGAACCCGGATCGCCCTGACGCCATCGTGCAGGCGTTGCGCGAAGGCGACCGCGCCCTGCCTGGCATGACGCCGACGGAAGTGCGTCTGATACTGGGGCCTCCAGCGCGAACGGAAACGGGCAACGCGCCCATCACGGCCATCTGGCACTACGACCAACCGAAACGGCGTGGTGATTCAACCCTGGGATCAACCATGTGGTCGCTGCCGATTCCGTTGCAGACGGTGGTCTTCGGTGCCGACGGCAGCGTGACGGAAATCATCGATTACGACGACCAGAACACACCACAACCGGATACGCAACCGCAGGGCGCGCAACACCAGGACTTACCCCCCCCGCCAGCGAAGCCGGCCGGAATCGCGGTTCCAGGCCGCGCATACGCCGTCCGCCCGTCTACTCACGCTGCGGCCCTTCCCGCCTACCGGCCGAATCCCGAAGAGGCCAATGTCCACGGCTGGCCGGCGATCAACCTGCAGGGACTGACCGGCGGCGGCAGCAGCCGTAGCGCGGTCATCAACGGCAACGTCTATGAGCCTGGCGACACGATCAGCGGGGCACGCCTGGATGCGGTCTACGCCAACGGCGTGGTGCTGGAGTACCGCAGCCAACGCGCATTCCTGCGACCGGGGGAATCCACTGGCAACCGAGTCGACAGCAAGTAAGCCCGCCACACGGGGTGCCGGGCGAAAACGATGTGGGTAACTTTTTTGGAGAATGTCGATCGCCGACGCAACGTAGGACAGGCCCCCTCGCCTGTCCAGCTGAGCATAAGCACAGAGCATAAACAGCGTTGGCTGCCGGGCAGCGGTCAGTTGGCTGTCAGGCGACTTATGCTCGGCGGTCGGGCGAGGGCGCCACGACCTACATGCTTATGCTCGGAAATCGGTGACCGAGAACGGCGACGAGAGCGGATTACGAGTAGACATTTGAAGTTATAAACAAGGAGCCAGGGCCACCATGACATCCATCCTGATTCCCATGGCCGACGGCGTCGAGGAGATCGAAGCCGTGGTCGTGATCGATGTTTTGCGGCGCGCCGGATGGCGCGTCACCGTAGCCGCCATCGGCGACTCACCGGTCGTAACCGCCTCGCGCGGGGTCACACTCACGGCCGATTGCCTGTGGCATGACGCCGGTCAGAATCTCGCCGCCATCGATGGCCTCGTGATCCCCGGCGGCGCGGCCGGCACCCGGGCGCTTTGCCGGCATGAAGGCCTCCTCGACTGCCTGCGGGACTTTGATAAACAGGCCAAACTGATCGGGGCCATTTGCGCGGGGCCGCTCGTGCTACAGGCCGCCGGTATCCTTCACGGCCGACGCTTCACCTGCTACCCCGGCGTCGAGAGCGACATCACCGGCGCCCATCACGACACAAAAAAAACGGTGCGGGACCAGCAGCTGATCACCAGCCAGGGTCCGGGCACCGCGTTTGACTTTGCATTGACGCTGATCGAGGCCGTGGACGGCCCGGCGCACGCCGGGACCATCCGCCGCCAGCTCGTGCTACTCGCGTGAGCGCGAGCGCGCCTCGTTGACGACCATCTTGCGCCCCATGACATCCTTGCCATGCATGGCCTTGACTGCCTTGTCCGCGCCGGCCTGCGCCGCCATCTCGACAAAGCCGTAGCCCTTGGACCGGTCATTGAACTTGTTCTTGATGATCCGCACCGACAACACATCCCCGTAGGACCCGAAGGTCTTCTTCAGCTCAGGCTCCGTCATGTCGTACGAGAGATTGCCGACATAAAGCTCAATCCCCTCGCCGGTAAACCCATCATCCACATCCGCATCACCGCCACGGGCACGAGAGGCCCTGGCACGGGGCTCCCTGGTGCCGCTGCCGGCACTCAGCCGCCCGATGACCAAACCGGCAACCAGTCCGGCCACGCCCGCCACTGCCGCCGCTACCGGCACCGAATTCATCAAACTCGCTAGACTCATCTTACTTCCCTCTCCTTATGGAATCATCCTGTTGTGACGCCGGGGAACGCTCTCACCTGTCCGCCTGGCCGTCTATTTCACTTCGAGAAAGCCTTCCAGCTTCCGTATCCGGGTGGGATGCCTGAGCTTGCGCAGCGCCTTGGCCTCGATCTGGCGAATACGCTCACGCGTCACCTCAAACTTCTTGCCCACCTCCTCCAATGTACGCGAATACCCGTCGGTCAAGCCGAACCGGTAATCCAACACCTGCCGCTCGCGATCCGTCAGGGTGTCCAGCACATCCTGCAAACGGTCCTTGAGCATGCTGTATGCCGTCATCTCCGAAGGGTTCTCAGCCGCCTTGTCCTCGATAAAATCACCGAAGTGCGCGTCATCCCCTTCTCCCACCGGACTCTGCAGCGAGATCGGTTGCTGCGCCATCTTGTAGACCGCGCGCACCCGTTCCACCGGCATGTCCATCTCCTCGGCCGCCTCTTCCGCCGTCGGCTCGCGACCAAACTGCTGCACCAGCTTCTTCTGGACACGCAGGAGTTTATTGATCGTCTCGATCATGTGCACCGGGATGCGGATCGTGCGGGCCTGGTCGGCAATCGCACGGGTCGCCGCCTGGCGGATCCACCAGGTGGCGTAGGTGCTGAACTTGTAGCCGCGCCGGTACTCGAACTTCTCCACCGCCTTCATCAACCCCGTGTTGCCCTCCTGGATCAGATCCAGGAAGGAGAGCCCGCGGTTCATGTACTTCTTCACGATGCTGATCACGAGGCGCAGATTCGCCTCGACCATCTCCGTGCGTGCCTGCTGGCCGCGCTGCATCGCCCCGCGCAGACCATCCAGATAGGCCTGGCAATCGTCAAGGGGAATGCAAAGCTCGTTCTGGAACTGCAGTTTGACCTTGCGCAGATCCCGGATCATCTCGTCGCGCCGCTTGCTGCGACGCTGCTTCTCAAGCTTATTGATGGCCGTGTTGGCCGCACGGAAACGCGCGTGGTCCTTCTCCGCCTCGTGCGCCATGGACTCGATTACCTTCTGCTTGAAATACAATTCATCCAGCGACTGGCTCAGCTTGTCGCGCAGTTTGTCGCAGGCCGCCAGGCGCTTGTCGCGCTCGGTCTTGGTCGTGCGGCTCTTGATCGCCACCGCGAAATTCTCCTTGAGCTTCTGCTGGATCTTCAGGATCTCGTTGCGAACCTTCGGCAACATGCCCAAGTAGACATCGCGGCTGTCGATATACTTGTCCACCACGACCCGGTCGAAGCGTTCCTTGCCGTTCTCGAGCCGGTCGGCCAGGCTCAGGTAGCGGTCAGCCGTGCTGCAAAGCCGGTTGAAAAGCCGACGCGCGGTGATCTCCGCATCCTCGATGCGCTTGCAGATATCCACTTCCTGCTCACGGGTCAGCAACGGCACCTGACCCATCTGGTGCAGATACATGCGGATCGGATCATCGAAGAAGTCCAGCCGGCCGCCCTTGGCCACCTTACCCTTCTTCTTGGTCACCTTGAACTTGTCAACGTCCTGCGACTGGACGATATCGATATCCATGCCACGCAGTAGCTGTAGGTAGGCTTCCAGCTCGTCCGGGTCGATGATGCTGTCAGGAATCGCCTCGTTGATATCCTCGAACGTCAGGTAGCCCTGGTCCTCGGCCAGCGCGATCAGCTCCTTGATCTTCTGGTTGCGGTTCTCGCGGGTATCCTTCTCGCTGGCGCTGCGGGCCTCTTTCTCGAATTCGGCGTGGATCTCGGCCTCGATATCCTCCTGCCGGACATTATCGGAGTCGAAAAGCTGCTGGGCACGTTCCTCCGCCGTCAGCGGTTCCTCGGCGTCGGCGTCGCCCCCCGCCAGTTCCTCGGACTCCTCGTCCTCAAACAGGCGGGTATCCGCCCGGCCCTGTTTGGTTGGCTCACCGCCACCAGCGGCCTCCACCCCCGGACGCCTCCCGAACTCGCGCGTCGGATGTGCCCCCGTGTCGGCCATGACCAGATTATCGTCATCCTCCAGAACCACAGGGGCCGACCGCGCCGCGACCGGCTTGGCGGAGGGGGCGGCGGGTTTCGCCATCGCCTTGTGCTTGGCCACGGGCACCGGTTTCGTTGCGGCCACGGGCGCCGAGACCGGTTTGGCGACCGGCTTCGGGCGGCTGACAGCCTTCCCGCGGCTCGCCTTGGATGCCGGTTTTTTCGCAACTGCTGATTTTTTTGGTTTGGACTTCCCTGCAGTGGACTTGCCTGCGCCCCCCGCAACCGATGATTTCCCTGTCTTCGCCGTTACCATATATTAATGCGCTCCACCCTTGAAACATGCCTGGCCGTATCTTGACACAATTTGACTTGGGGAGCGTTGTAAACAGACAGGAGGAGAATATCAAGCACAATCGAAAATTATTTTTCACTCAACTGGCCGCTCAGGTCGGCAAGGCGTGCAGTCAGAAGTGTATCACCCGAATTCTGCGCCTGTAGCTGCGCAAGGGCGAGCAGTCCTGCCGCCTCCTGATCAAGTCCACGGGCCAGCAGTCCGCTGGCGGCCCGCAGATAATACGTCGCGGCCGAGTTCGACATGCCGAGCGTCGCGTACAAGTCCGCTGCCCGCTGCTGCGCTGCGGTCATCCCGGCAAGGTTATAGGCATCGCGCAGCCGCTCGGATTGAGCCGCATAGGCCGCCGCCGCCGCCGCCAGATCCCCCTCCAGCTCCGCAATCCCGGCTTGCAACCCCGAAAGCGCGGCAGCCAGCAGGGGCGACGGTGCCTCGATCCGGCCGGTGGCCCGATCCGCCTCCTGTAGTGCCTGGCGGGCAGCGGAACCATTGCCGCTGTCGGTATAGACGGCGGTCAACAGCATCCAGGCCTGGGCATGCAACGCCCGTTCGTGCCGGCCCCGCGTCATGGCCAGGACCGACTCGGCCATCCTGGCCGCCTGTTCGGAATTCCCCGCCCGACGGGCTAATTCCCCCGCCAGCAAGTGTTCATGGGCGGCAGGTTCCTCCCCCATCAGGCGCGTGGCGAAACGGATTTCCTCCAGCCGTTCCGCCGCCTGTTCGGTCGCATTGGTTGCCAGCGCCTCGACGGCCAGGTTGTAGGCGGCCAGCCGTATCCGGGCCGGGGCATCCGCTGCACGTGCCTCGGCCAGGGCCTCCTGCAAGGCGTTCCTGAGTTCGGAATCCACATCCCACCCCGCCCCCCCCCCGGCAACCAGGGGCAGCCGCTCCGGCTCCTGGCTCATGTATTTACGCAATAACCAATGCCGTTGCAGCCCCTCGATCAACCGGCGCGTTTCCGCCAGGGTCCGGGTGAGTTCCCCCTGCACCTTCAGCGTCTCCCCCGCCAGGCGCGGCACCTCGTCACCCATCAGCGCGACAGTCTGGGCACTCAGGGTACCGACATTCGCCATCACCTGCGCCACCTCGTTGCTCATCAGCGTATCCACCGTGCCCACGGTATTCTCGGCGCTGACCGTGATCGCCTCAAGATGCGCCACCA
>CAZOXS010000038.1:0-3714 GCA_964583785.1 uncultured Victivallales bacterium | reverse complement strand
AGCCTGCTCAAAAATGGTGATTCCAGCCCATCAGGCTGTCCAAAACCCCTCACGTGCGCAGCATCCGCCATTTTCCCTTGCAGAACCCCTCGTGGTTTCCGGCTTCAAGCGGAAACCACGAGGGGTTCTGCAAGTGCCTCCAGAAGGAAGGTATTTTCGTGTTGAACTTTTTAGAGTCGTTTCTGCAACTTAAGTTCACCCCGAAATACGAGGGGTTTAAAAGCCAGGCGCAGACTGTTTGAAACGGAGCAAGAAACGGATGGAGGCGTAGCTGAAGATCTCGGATGATGGACATGTATTCGCCCCGCCGGGGAGCCGCCGTCTTTGTGTAATGCGAGAGGAGAGAGCTGTCGTGCGGGAATGGAAGATTCCGAAGCCGGTGGTGCTGGTGGAGCGCATGCTGATGGGGCCAGAGGAAAGAAAATAATCGTTGCAATGTTTGAACCTATAGGTTAAGTATGGATTTGCAGTTTCTCATCGAAGGGCGCAGCTTTACCCTGTTCAGCATCGAGACAGGGGAAAGCACGACCGCCTTTCTGGGTGAACTGAAAAGGGATGATGTCGATGAATACGACCGGATTATCCGAAGACTGGAACAACTGGCGGAGCGGGGACCAACACGGCGCAGGAACGAGTTCAACAATCTTGGACCCGATCTCTATGAGGCTAAATCGAAAGGTGGCGCACGAGTTGTTTTCTTTTATGACAAGAACCGGATTGTGATTTGCGCCTGCGGATTCGGGAAGAAATCACGCAAAACACCGAAACAGATTTTGGAAACAGCACGAACACGCAAAAACGATTACGAAAATCAAAAGAAATTGGGCAAGGGCTTTAATATCTTTGTCCCCGAGGACAGGGATCCTCCAAGGAGAATGCCATGAACAAGATTGTACGAGTCAAGAAAGGCTTCGATTTCCAGAAGGAATTGCAGAAATCCAGGAAGCATCTCGCCTATTATGAGGAAGGGTTGCGTGTTGAAACGGCTGCACGAATTCTCGATGCTATGGAAAATCGCAGCGTATCTCGCAGCGAATTGGCTCGGCGATTAGAGGTCAGTCCGGCCTACATCACCAAAATTCTGCGCGGTAATGCCAATCTCAGCTTGGAGAGCCTTGCCAAACTTGCATTCGCCCTCGACCTGAAGTGGGAAATGATATTAATGCCGAAGAACGCCAGCATTAGCCTGCTTTCGTGGACGGATGAGTCCGGCAAGGCAGCCGTCTGTAGCGTTGAGAAGGCCACAGTAGTAACGGTGGGCAAAGCTGTTGATGCGGACGAAGACGCCTATGCGGAAGGAATCCAGACAGAGGAAGTTTATCATGAAATGCGCATTCCAGCTTAACTCCTACCAGATCGAGAATATTGCCGTTGCCTGGAACGAAACGTTCGACCGCAACCTGGATGCCCATACTGGTGATATCGCGACGTCTATCAGCATTTCGCCTCATGCGAAGGACGTCAGGAATTATCGCGTAACCCTTGAGGTACAGGTCAAGCCGACGGCAAAGAAAGAGAAGGAATTCTTTCCCTACATGGTCGCCATCAAGGGGCGGGCCTTCTTCACCTTTCAAGAGGCATGCCCAACCGAGGATGCGGATCATACACTCCGTCTCAATGGAGCTTCGATCCTGTACGGTCTCCTCCGCGCTCAGGTCGCCCAGATCACTGCCCAATCCGTGAACGGTCAATTCCTCTTGCCGACAGTCAACTTCCTGGAACTCGCCGAAACGCAAAGGAAAACAAGATGAAGCACGATTACCAAGCATTCTTCGCGGAATGGAAGGATTGGTCAAAATTCGATGAATGTGAACCGCGATTCAACGAGATCAACGGTGTTTATGCATTCCGGATGAAGACGCCCTTTGGCCGACTGCACGGCTCCTCCCAAGTGCTATATATCGGCATGTGCGACCAGAATGCCAAGGTAAATCGGCGTCCCGGACTCTGGCACAGGCTGCGGAACTACAAGCAGAGGAACAATGGTGCATCAGAACGGTTGAACGATCTTGTGAAAAAGGTTGGCGATACACAGGTGGAATATTCATATGTTCCTTGCGCCTCTCCTCGCGAAATCGAGAAGGGGCTTCTGGCCGACTACTATAAGAGACATTTGGAACTACCGCCATTAAACAGAAGCAAATAAGGCTGGCAAAACGAATTGGGGACGGCTGTGGAATCAAATGATGGACATGTATTCGCCCCGCCGGGGAGCCGCCGTCTTTGTGTAATGCGAGAGGAGAGGGCCGTCGTGCGGGAATGGAAGATCCCGAAGCCTGTGGTGCTGGTGGATACGCGCGAGCAGCAGGCCTATGATCTGGCCGGTCTCCATCCAAACTGGATCGGTGCGCAACGGTTTGTAACCCTGAAAACCGGTGATTACAGCGTGGAGGGCATGGAATCGTTGCTGGCGCTGGAGCGCAAGTCGATGGTTGACTCTATCCAGAGCACCATGGCTCGGCGCGAGGCGTTTATCCGATCCTGCGAACGGTTGGCAAAATTCCGATGGAAGGCCATTCTCATCGAGGCCACCTATGAGGAGATGAAGTCGTTCTACCGTGATCTTGGTGATGAATTCATTACCGTCGCGCATCCGAATGCCGTCTGCGGGACCTACGATGCGATCGAGGCCAAATTCGGCATCCCGATCATTTATACATCCCGTTATCGTCATCTGGCGACCGAACGTGCCGCCAGTTGGCTCTCCAAACACTTTACCTACTGGTGGCTGGAGCAGAATGGGCATGAACGTGTTCTCATCGATAGCGATAGACTTTAGCCATAGAAGAATCGACTCTAGCGGCCGACGTGGCCCTGCACGACAAGATGGTGCTGCTGGTGGAGCGCATGCTGGACTTGAACAAGAAAAAGGCGGCGGAGAAGAACCCGGACATCCTCCGACCCGCTCGAAACGCAGATCAGCGCCACCGACCGCCAGATCGACCGCATCATCGACAACCTCACCGAAGCCGAAATCGCCATCGTGGAAGGCGGAAAAGGGTTCTGACGGTGCCTGCGGAAGCCCAAAATCATATTTCTTTCCATGCCGCCAAAAGACTGGTAAACATTTCCCTGTACAAGGGCGGTTTGAAAGTGCAACAGGAGAATTACCGATGCTCCCGAGAGTATACGTTGAAACAACGATACCGAGCTTTTACCACGAGGTCCGGCAATCAACAGTCGAGTACTCCACCAAGTAGCCGAAATGCTTGACTTGAACAAGAAGGCGGCGGTGGAGAAGAACCCTGTGCGTTGGGGGCAAAATAGGAATAGAGGAATTTCATGGCAAACGGGAAAGTTGTCCAGATCATCGGCCCTGTGGTCGATGTCCAGTTCTTCGATGAGCATCTGCCCGCGCTGCACCATGCGCTGCGCATCCGGCAGGCCAAGCTGGATATCGATATCACCCTGGAAGTCGAGGAACACCTCGGCGACGGCGTTGTGCGCTGCATCGCCATGTCCTCGACCCGCGGGCTGGCGCGCGGCACCGCCGTGGTGGACACGGGCGGCACGATCAGCATCCCCGTCGGGGAAGCCTGCCTCGGTCGGGTGGTCAACCTGCTGGGACAGCCGGTCGATGGCGAGGGCCCGATCAACAGCATCCGTTTCGATGCCATCCACAAGGCCCCGCCGCCCTACGACCAGCAGGTACCGGCGATCGAGTTCTACGAGACCGGCATCAAGGCCATGGATCTGCTGGCCCCCTTCCCGCGC